>CAJXUF010000198.1 GCA_913061175.1 uncultured Psychrobacter sp. | reverse complement strand
TGGTGCTGCGATTGCAGACTTACGCTGATGCGTCCAATATTACTTTGCAGCCACTGACCAAGCAGTATTGCCAAACCATGTTAAATCATCCACACATACAAGCGTGGCAACAATCAGCACTGACAGAGACTCGTATTATTGAAGAAGATGAAGCAGGAGAGATACTGTCTGTCGTTGGCGTATTGGCGAATAAATAGTATTTTGCATAAAAAAACCACTTCAGCTTAGCTAAAGTGGTTTTTTTGTTATGACAAGTAAAGCGTACGGTTACTATTGTTTTTGGTCTAATGCCTCTTTTACTGCTTTTTTACCCCATGCGCTCAGATCAAGATCCAGTTTTTCATACTCTTGCGCATCGAACAACGGCTCTTTAACCCCTGATCTTAACTGACTTGCAAAGTCGTCAAGTAGACGCTTAGCTCGCGGAAATAACATTATCAAGGCTAATAAGTTTGCTAGCGCTAGTACGCCCATCAACGGATCAGCGAAGAAGAACACTGTAGTAGCGGCAGGAGCCACTGCGCCCAAGAATAATATCGCCATCACGACAATTCGTAAAACCAAGGTCGCTTTTTTGATATTCTTTTTGATCAAGAAATTAATAGCGTTTTCGCCCATGTAGTAGTTATACATGATAGAACTTAGTGTAAATAACAATAGCGATATAGTCAGAATATACTGCGCCCAATTCCCAAGCTGAGTCGTTAACGCTTGCTGTGCCAGTACAATACCATCGACTTCAGCACCTGGTTGATATACGCCGCTCAGTAAAATCATAAATGCGGTGGCACTACATACGATTATCGTATCAATAAATACAGATAATGACTGCGAGATACCTTGACTCACAGGATGAGTGGCATAAGCGGTAGCAGCAATATTAGGCGCAGAACCCAAACCTGCTTCATTAGAGAATAAACCACGCTTCATACCTTGCTCAATCGCCACACCAATACCACCGCCCACGACCGACTCAATACCAAATGCATTTTTGACAATCATTACCATCAACGTAGGCAGCTCTGTGACATTGAGCAATATAACAACAAGTGCCATACCAATATAGATTAATGCCATAACAGGAATGACAACGTCAGCTACTTTTGCAATGCGCTGAATACCGCCAAAGACAATAAATCCACCCGCAATGATCAATACCACACCCGATATCCAGCGATCAATCCCAAAGCTTTCAAGCGCAGAACCTGCCACCGTATTACCTTGGAACGCGATAAACCCGATAGAGAAAGACAGTAGTAAAGCAATAGCATAAATAACGGCAAGCCAGCGATAGTCTTTACCTAAACCATGTAAGATATAGGTTGCAGGGCCACCGCGAAAGTTACCATCAGTATCTCTACGCTTATAAAGCTGGGCTAAGCTACACTCGACAATGCTGGTCATCATGCCAATTAAAGCCACAACCCACATCCAGAATACCGCTCCCGGACCCCCTAAAGAGATGGCAACCGCAACACCAGCAATGTTACCGCCGCCCACACGTCCGCCGATAGAAACGAGCAACGCCTGACGGGCAGAAATTCCGTCGTCTCCTACCTCATCCGTTTTGAACACACGGAACATACGTTTAAAATATCTAAACTGAGCGAACCTACCTACGATAGTAAATAATAAACCAAAAATAATTAGCATAGGCACGAGCGCCCAGCCCCACGTTAGATCCCCGACTAGGGCAAAAAAAGCTTCAATGTATTCCATGCCTATTTTCCTTATAGTTCATGACGCTATGATAGGTTTTGTTGCATACATTATTGCATCAACAACACGAGTTTGTAATGCAAATGTCGAATTTGTAACGTAAATACTGATATTTTCTGAGTGAAATCGCGTTATTTGTTTACTTAAGAGTCTATTTTCTAAATATCAGGATTTTTTTATATAGACGTATTTATGCGATAGCACAAAAAAGGCCACCTCAACCGAGGTGGCCTTTTATACTGAAACTAAACTGAACAGCTTACTGCATGACCAAGTATTCAAACGCTGACAGTGCCGCTTTACTACCTTCACCCATCGCAATGTTAATCTGCTTAAATGGCACGGTGGTTACGTCACCACAAGCGAAGATGCCTTTACGATCTGTACGGCAGCGCTCATCGATTTCAATCTCACCAAAGCGGTTTAAATCAACGAAACCTTTGATGAATCCAGTGTTTGGTACTAAACCAATCTGTACAAACACCCCTGATAAATCACGCTCATGAGTCTCACCTGTGCTGCGATCTTGATAGACGATAGAAGATACTTTGCCATCAGTCGCTTTAATCTCTTGTGTCGCTGCACCAGTAATGAACTCAATGTTGGTTTTCTCTTTGGCTTTATTGATCAGTACTTGGTCAGCTTTCAATTCATCAGCGAACTCGAGTACAGTAACGTGATTGACGATACCTGCCAAATCTAGTGCTGCCTCAACGCCTGAGTTACCACCGCCGATCACTGAGATATCTTTACCTTTAAAGAATGGGCCATCACAATGCGCACAGAAAGCCACGCCTTTACCGATATTTTCTTCTTCGCCCGGTACACCAAGCTTTCTCCACTGAGCACCTGTCGCCAAGATGATACTACGAGTATTAAAAGTCTCACCAGTATTTAGGTGGATACTGTAGTTCTCTTCTTCAGTCTCGCCAATTTCTTTAACGCTCACATGCTCTTTTAGCGTGATGTTGTATTCAGCCAAGTGCTTAACAAAGTTGGTCGATAAATCCGTACCATTAGTGAGCGGTACTGAGATCAAGTTTTCGATATCTTGCGTGTCTTTTACCTGTCCACCGATACGATCAGCGACCATTGTAACTTTTAAACCTTTACGCGCTGTATAAATAGCAGCAGCCACACCTGCAGGGCCAGCACCGATGATAGTAACGTCTTGCTGCTCTAATTGCTCAGCATCGTCTTCTACTTCTGACAGTAAATCAGGGAACTGCTCTTGCAATTTTCCAATCAATTTAGCAGTGTCGATCAGACCATTAGCAAATGGCTTACCGTTTAAAAATACAGCTGGTACGCCTTGGATTTTGTTCGCCTCTACTTGCTCTTGGAACAATGCACCATCGATCATTTCATTGCTGATACCATCGTTTAATAGCGCGAACTGGTTCAATGCTTGAACGACTTCTGGGCAGCTATGGCATGACAATGACACGTAGGTCTGGAACTGTAGCGGCTTATTAAAGCGCTTAACTAGCTTTTGGATGCCTTCATCCAACTTTAGCGTATGACCACCCGCTTGCAGAATCGCCAAAATCAATGACGTAAACTCATGACCACCTGGGATACCGCTGAATACGATACCAGTGTCGTTTGATGCGCCATCAATGTGACTGACTACTTTGAAACTAATCGCACTAGGCAGACTATCGTCAGTTGCTTCTGCATCGAAGTTGATTTTGTCTGTTGTTCCAGCAATCTTGGTCAAAAAATCTACCAATTCTGCACGTTTTGCATGCGTACCATTACCTAATACAAAGGTAATTGGGCGTGTCATATTTTCGCTATAGCTCTTAACGGCATCTAATAAATTCTGATCTATCATGTTTGTTCCTCATTATGACTGAATATGTAACGGCAGCTGTCATGCCACGCGTCTAAATATGAAATAGTTGGTGTTAATAATTTTGTATAAAAGATTATATATAATGGGTCCATGCCCTTTGATGTGTCTATTATCAAGCGTTTAGCGAGTTTGGGCAAGCTGAGAAACTCAAACTTTATGTTTTATAAAACCAATCGTTTATTGTTTTAAATAATTAAATATAAATACATAAGCAAATGATAGTGATGGTACATGGTCTCTTTTTTCGCTACAATCGAATGGTATTGATAGCAATAGGCATTATCAATACCGTGAAGTAACTACCTTTATATTAAACTTTCACCCCTTCCAAACAAAGTCTCACCATCATAAGCGTCTTAACCATAACGTGCTTACGCTTATTCTAAGCTTGCACTAAATAACAAGGATGACAACATGACAATGACAGACACATGGCAAGATCACAGTGATATTATCGATGAGTTAAAGCAAAAGGACACGCATTTTGCGAGTATCTTTGACGAGCATACGACTCTAGATAGGCAAATTAATAAGCTTGAAAACGATGTGGTCAAGCATGCCAGTCGCGACGAAGAAATCGAACAGATGAAACGACGAAAGCTACAACTCAAAGACGAGATTTATAAAACCATTGATAAAAATAAAGCACAGTCTCGCGCTTAATATTGCGTCTATACTTAGAGATATGCTGAAAAAATAATACTAACAATACCTATGCTTAAGACGTAAAAAGACCCCATCAACTTATGTTAATGGGGTCTTTATTTGTAGTACTGCCTTAAATCAGATGTTTAAGATGCAGCACTACTTTTATCTAAGTATGAAATATCTACTTAGATTTTGCCAACTAGGTCAAGACTTGGCTTCAATGTGTCGCCGCCTTGTTCCCAAGCTGCTGGGCAAACTTCGCCGTCGTTTTCACGAACATACTGTGCTGCTTTCACTTTACGTAGCATGTCTTTTGCACTACGGCCGATACCGCCAGCATGGATTTCAGCTACTTGGATCAAGCCATCAGGATCTACTAAGAACGTACCGCGCTCAGCCAAGCCTGCTTCTTCAATCATGACGTTAAAGCCACGAGTGATTTTACCAGTAGGATCGCCGATCATTGGGTATTGTACTTTACCGATAGCTTCTGAAGAATCATGCCATGCTTTGTGCGTGAAATGCGTGTCAGTAGATACTGAGTATACTTCAACACCAAGACCTTTTAGCTCGTCATAATGAGCGGCCATGTCTTCTAGCTCAGTTGGGCAAACGAACGTGAAATCAGCTGGGTAAAATAGGAAAATCGCCCAGTTGCCTTTTACGTCTTCTGAAGTGATGGTTTTGAACTCACCGTTTACGTATGCATCTGCTGAAAATTCTGGGATTTCTTGATTGATGATAGACGCCATGGTTGGCTCCTCTATAGTTGAGTAAATTGGAAATTATTTATATGGTTTTTTCAATTAGCCCTCTAGCTCTCTGGGCTACCTGACAAACTATACGCGAATTCTACGGTTAATCCAGTTAAAAGTTTTTAATGTGATGTTTTGCTGTCTCTTATACACATCTCCGAGCCCACGAGACGGACTCCTATCTCGTA
>CAJXUF010000197.1 GCA_913061175.1 uncultured Psychrobacter sp. | reverse complement strand
GGCAAGTATTGATCAGATTTATGATGCGCTAATGACAGAACACTTCAATCGTGATGTGACACTTATTGCCCTTGGTGGCGGTGTAGTCGGAGATATGACTGGTTTTGCTGCTTCCAGTTTTATGCGCGGTGTCAATTTTATCCAAATTCCAACGACGCTACTGTCACAAGTAGATTCTAGTGTTGGTGGTAAAACAGGTATCAATCATCCGCAAGGTAAAAATATGATTGGTGCTTTTTGGCAGCCGCAAATGGTGCTTGCCGATATGAGTACGCTTAAGACACTGCCTGCACGTGAACTATCGGCTGGAGTGGCTGAGATTATTAAATATGCCCTTATTATGGATGAGGCATTTTTAACGTGGCTTGAGGCAAACTTGCCTGCAATGATGGCGCTTGACTTGGCAGTACTTGGTGAAGCTGTAAAGCGCTGCTGTCAGTACAAGGCCGATGTAGTGGCACAAGACGAAAGAGAGTCAGGTGTGCGCGCGCTATTGAACTTTGGTCATACTTTTGGTCATGTGATTGAAACGCATGAAGGCTATGGCAACTGGTTACATGGCGAAGCAGTAGCGGCTGGCATGGTACAAGCAGCCGAGCTATCGCAAAAAATTGGCTGGTTAACTGATGATGAAGTCGTACGTATTAAGCGTGTTTTAGAATTGGCAAACTTACCTATTACGCCACCAGCTATCGATGTAGACACTGCTCTAGATTTAATGGGCCACGATAAAAAAGTGAAACACGGACAAATCCGCCTAATTTTGTTAAAATCAATTGGCGATGCGGTAATGACTAATGAGTTTGACGGCCAGCTATTGCATGAAGTTTTGTCAAAACATAGCGCGTAACGTCTCAAGAATTTATCGTTTATATATTTATACTAAAATCTCGTACTTATAGCCAACTGGTTAGCTGTAGCTCTGTTTAAATAAGCATTTATACCATGCTGTAAAACATGTTTTTACCAAGGACCGCCTCATGGCAACATCAAAAACAAAAACGCGTACTGCTAGCCAATCATACAGTCGTCAAGCACTGATTTGGCTAATAGTGACTCTACTTTTAGGGGTAGTCACAGCGTTAGTATGGATGTTTAGTCAAACGCCAGCCATGGGTGCCAAAATTGAGAATGCACCGATATCAGCGCCAGAGATTTTGAATGAAGAGTTTGAACAACCACTAAAAGTCGAATCGCTACATGAGCTAGATACGGATGTACAACCGATTAACTTTGATGCAACGATTCGAGATTTGCGCGATTATCCTGATGAGTTCAAAGACAAGCGTTATCTGCTAGCTAATAAAGGCAAGTGGACTGTTCAAGTAATGAATGTCGCTGAAAACGATGTGATTGTTAGTTACTTAGAAGGCCGTCAAGATCGCGATAAATTTGCTTATTTCCGTTATCTTGATGATGAAAAGCAAGTCCGTTATATGCTGACTTATGGGATTATGAGTAGCCCGCAAGAAGCGGTAGGAGCAGCAAAGTTAATAGACTTTAAGTTACCTACAAACGTACGTGTACTACCAGAAGAAATTAATCGGTATGTCAGTATTATTGATAATTATGAGCGTCCTGATCCAGTAAAAGATCTAAGTACGAAACGTACACGTGCCGTCGATTTGAAACCTACCAAGCGTGAAGTGCCTGCTCGTTTGCAAGAAGAAGCTGATGACGCCGCTGCTCAAGCAGCCAGTGCTAACAGTAATCGAGGTAACCAAGAAAGCGCTAATGGTAGCAGTACTCAAGAGAGTATTCGTCAGTCGGTAGATACCTCTGCCACGTTATCTGTTAGCGAAGAGCGTACGGTTGGTGGTGAGACGCAGACAATATCTGAAGCATCGCCAAAGGATGAAAACAACGCAAGCAAGCCCGCGCCAGAAAACAAAAAGCCTGCGGCACCGGCGGAGAACTCTACTAGTAAGAAGCCACCAGTCGTGCCAACACCTAAGCCCCCTAGTAGCACGAACAATAATTCAAATGCGAATGGCAAAAGTGCTAACGCGAATCCTCCCAAAAATAATAGCGACAGTATAAAAGCGCTAATAGAAGACAAGAGTAATTAGTTTTTGTCTGATTAATTAAACCCACTAGCTATCTGGTTAGTGGGTTTTTTTAGCACTATACAAAATAGTTTTATCGTCACAGTAAGCGGCAAGCTACTATTGCTAGGTATTATCAAAGCCTTTTGCTAAATGTCATTTATATGGTTTACATTAAAATTTTAATAACAGTTTTATTTGTCTCATAACCAATAGTAATAAGTCCTCTTACAATTTATGGCTGATGAATCGATAGAAAAGACTAGATTTTTCGACAATCATTAACTAATATAACTGTGGGCGACGTTCTGTATAGTTATCGTAAAAAATGTCTATTTAACAACTATTTAGTGGTTTTTTCGTAGTTTTTAGAGTTCTTTACTAAATATTATTGTCTCAAGCGCGGTTACTTACTATCTATAATAAGGTTATCGTAAGTGACGCAACCTCTCTTATTGTCACTCTTTTTAGGGTAAACAAAGTGCTTGAATACAGAGCGTCAGATATTCAAGATAAACAAGTGCACCGTTATTAAGTTATTGTATGTTTAGCGCTAAATGCTAGACATGACAACATAACAAATGATGCTTAAATGAATGGCATTAGATATCACTGATTGAGTAACTGGCATTTAAGGGCGTAGATTCTCCCGTTGCCAAGGGCTGCTACTTACTATCTTTTGATACACGGACCATATGTCAAGACATCAGCTAATGACCAGGAGGGTCAAGGGTTTTACTTTCTCTTAGAGTATGATGTCTATCGAGCATTGCACTATTTGCCAATTCAAACACACGAATATCCACTATCAGCCCGTTCTGCTTACGGGTACCAACTTATACTCCGCATTGGAAATGTAAGTTGCCCGTCTACTTAAAAGGACAAGCTATGTCAATGATTTCCTCACAAACACACCTGGCCACGCCAGATGATTTTTCTGATAATTGCGGTTTTGGCCTAATTGCTCATATTGAGGGTGAAGCGAGCCATGATTTGGTAAAAACTGCCATTCATAGTTTAAGTTGTATGACACATCGCGGCGGTGTTGCTGCTGACGGTAGAACTGGTGATGGTTGTGGCTTACTGTTGGCCACGCCTACCGATTTCTTTAAACAGATTGCTGACGAGCAGCAATTTGCCATTACGGACAACTTTGCTGTTGGTATGGTGTTTGTTAATTTAGATAGCGATAAAGCCAAGCATAGCCAACAAATATTAAGCGATGAGATTGCAGCCCAAGGATTAGAAGTGGCTGGCTGGCGTGATGTACCACTGGACTTGAGTATTGTTGGTGAGATTGGTCGTGAGACATTGCCAGACTTTAAGCAAGTGTTCGTTAATGCGCCAGATGACTTGGCAGCTGATGATTTCAACCGTAAGCTGTTTGTTGCACGTAAAAAAGCAGAGCAGCGTTTGACGGATGATGAGCTATTTTACGTCTGTTCATTGAGTTGTCAGACCATTATTTATAAAGGCTTGGTAATGCCTTCAGACTTACCAGCGTTTTTCTTGGATTTGCAAGATGAGCGTTTGGCATCACATATCGTAGTCTTCCATCAGCGTTTCTCAACCAATACCTTGCCGCGCTGGCCATTGGCACAGCCATTCCGTTATCTTGCGCACAATGGTGAGTTAAATACCATTACAGGTAACCGCAACTGGTCTAAAGCCCGTACGCCAAAGCTAAAATCAGACAAACTGCCTAACTTGAATGAGCTGACACCACTTGTAAATAGTACCGGTTCAGATTCATCTAGCTTAGATAATATGCTTGAAGTGCTTATGTCTGGTGGTATGAATCTGTTCCATGCAATGTCTATCCTGGTACCGCCAGCGTGGCAGAATGTTGATAGCATGGATATGGATCTGCGTGCGTTTTATGAGTTTTACTCACAGCATATGGAAGCGTGGGACGGTCCAGCAGGCCTAGTCATTCAAGATGGACGCTATGCGGTCTGTATGCTCGATAGAAACGGTTTGCGCCCGTCACGTTGGGTAACCACCAAGAACGGCTATATCACTGTTGCATCAGAAGTGGGCGTTTGGGATTACGAGCCGCAAGACGTACTGGCAAAAGGTCGCGTTGGACCTGGTCAAATGCTAGTCATTGATACGTTGACAGGTCAAATTTTAGATACGACAGCTATTGCAACTTTACTAAAAACGGCGCATCCATATCGCAAATGGTTACGTGAAGAAGCGACGCGTGTTCGTGATGATGAGCGTCTAGAAGAGACGTTGGCGACGCAAGCGTGCCGCGGTGATAAGCTCAAAGCGCTACAAAAGATGTATCACATCACCAATGAAGAGCGTACAGAAATCATCCGCCCTAATGCTGAAAATGGTCAAGAACCAGTCGGCTCAATGGGTGACGATACGCCAATGGCTGTACTGTCGCAGCAAATTCGCCATGTCGGTGACTTCTTCCGCCAACAGTTTGCACAGGTGACTAATCCGCCAATCGATCCATTACGTGAATCAATCGTGATGTCGTTGCAGACCTGTTTAGGCGCTGAGACTAACGTATTTGCGCCATCTGCGAGAGATGCGCATCGTATTATTTTGTCATCGCCAGTATTGTCAGCCAGCAAAATGCAGCAGCTTGAAACCTTGGATGATCCAGCGTTCAAGATGGCTCGCATTGATCTGAACTATGACCGTACTTTAGAGTTATCTGATGCTATCGTAGCTATTTGTGAGCAAGTGGCAGATAACATCCGCTCAGGTAATACGTTGATTGTCTTGTCTGATAAAGATATCGATGCAGACAAAGTACCAGCCAACGCTATTATGGTGACTGGTGCTGTGCATCATTATCTAATCGCGCAAGGTATCCGTACTGATGCTAACTTAATCATTGAGACGGGTCTGGCACGTGACTCGCATCAAATAGCGGTATTGATTGGCTTTGGTGCAACTTGTGTCTATCCATATCTGGCATATGATGTCATTGATGATTTGGTCGCGACTGGTGAGCTACTTGGTGATCCGATTCAAGCCCGTGTTAATTTCCGCAAAGGCTTGGATAAAGGTTTGCTGAAAATCTTATCAAAGATGGGTATCTCTACCATTGTGTCGTATCGCGGCGCGCAGTTGTTTGAAGCAGTTGGCCTTTCAGAAGAAGTCGTGAGCCTGTGTTTCAAAGGCTGTCTCTTATACACATC
>CAJXUF010000196.1 GCA_913061175.1 uncultured Psychrobacter sp. | reverse complement strand
CTCGTGGGCTCGGAGATGTGTATAAGAGACAGGGGTACAGCTATGCGTGAAGTGGTCGAGATTCTAGAGCAAGCAGGCGCAAGCGTTGCTGGTATTATCGTCGCACTGGACCGTAAAGAAAAAGGTCAAGCCGAGCATTCTGCTATCCAAGAGCTTGCCGCGACACTAGAAGTACCTGTACGTGCATTGGTCGATATCGATGATTTAATCAGTTATTTGGCCGATGACCGTGGTGCACAAAACGGCCAACATAAAGACGCGACCCAGTTAGCCAAAATGCAACACTACCGTGAGCAGTACGGCGTATAGTTGGGCACTGATGTTGTTTAATAAGTTTGTTTCATATCAACAATATAATGTAAGTGAGTCTTATCATGAGCCAACAAAAACAAGAAAAATCGCTAAAAATACTCGTTATTATGGATCCTATCGAGCGTGTCAATTATAAAAAAGACACCAGTCTCGCTATGATGTGGGCCGCTCAAGACCGCGGCCATCAGCTTGGTTATTGTCAGATTCATGACCTGTGGTTGGACCGTGGTCAGTTGATGGTCGATACGCAGCCGCTTACAGTAAAGCGTGATCCTGCAGATTTCTATACATTGGGTGATAAAAGCACAGGGCCAGTCGGCGACTATGACGTGATTTTGATGCGCAAAGATCCGCCGTTTGATATGCGCTTTATTTATGCCACTTATATGCTTGACCATGCCAAAGCAGCAGGCGTGCTCGTGGTCAATGACCCGCAGGCGATTCGCGACTGCAATGAAAAGTTATTTGCGACATGGTTTAGCGATTATATGAGCCCAACGATTGTGACTAGCAAACAAGCACACATTCGTAAGTTCATCGCTGAACAACAGGACGTCATCGTCAAGCCACTAGATGGCATGGGCGGCACTGGTATTTTTCGTTTAACTGCTGATAGCCCAAACATCGGAGTGACGTTAGAGGTACTGACTGAGCTTGAGACTTTGCCCATCATGGCGCAGCGTTATTTGCCAGAAATCAAAGAGGGCGATAAGCGCGTATTAATCGTCGATGGAGTCGTGGTAGATTATAGTTTGGCTCGTATTCCAACCAAAGGCGAGACCCGTGGTAATCTAGCAGCTGGTGGTAGTGGCGTTGCTATGCCATTGACTGATATCGAACGCCAAGTAGCAGAAGTTGTGGCACCAATCGTCAAAGAAAAAGGCCTAATGTTCGTTGGTCTAGACTTGATCGGTGGGCGTATCACTGAGATTAACGTTACTAGCCCAACATGCGTACGTGAGATTGATGACCAGTGTGGTACAGATATCGCGACCGATTTTATCATGGCGGTTGAGAATAAATTTACTGCGTAGCTTTCGCTATGTCCAGGAACGTTTTGAATTAAAGAATGTTTTGACTACGTAAAACCCATATTTTGAGGTATTGTTAGTCATTGATTTTTCTTACCGTTTATTAGCATTACACGATGCCAAGCCGTGACTGATCATGGCTTGGATTTTTGTTATTTTTGCTGCATAAAGTACTGTATATAAGCCAATGATTTCCTCTATACTATGCGGGCTTTGGCTAGGTCGTTATTTTTCATAATTGCTACCGCGGTAGTGAGATAAACCCTTCATATAAATAAAGTAAAGATAGGCAGGCGTTCATGAAAACACCGCATATATTGATGATGGCAGCTGGTACGGGCGGGCATGTTTTTCCAGCGCTTGCAGTGAGCGACGAGTTGACCCAGCGCGGTGCGGTGATTCATTGGTTGGGAACGCCAAACGGCATGGAAAACGGTTTGGTTGAGCCGACAGGTTATCCTTTTCATGCTATTAATATGCAAGGGCTTCGTGGTAAAGGCGTTGGTCGATTATTGAAGCTACCAATGACTCTGTTATCCGCGACGATGGCAGCCGTCAAAGTGATTCGTAGTAATCAGATCGATGTAGTCGTTGGGTTCGGCGGTTATGTCACTGCACCTGGCGGTATCGCTGCACGTATGACTAATACGCCATTGATTATCCATGAGCAGAATGCTATTGCTGGCATGAGCAACCGCTACCTATCTAAACTGTCGACCAAAACGTTACAAGCGTTTGAGAACACCTTTGCCAATAGTCAGCAGGATGCCAAGCTTGAGACAGTGGGCAATCCTGTGCGTAATGCCATTACTGGTGTCGCAAAGCCAACGGTACGCTACGACGTAAATGATAGTTCACCGCTGAAACTGTTGGTAGTCGGCGGTTCACTTGGCGCTCAGGTATTAAATGATACAGTACCAAAAGCATTAGCATTACTAGATCAGCCATTTGAAGTTCTACACCAGTGCGGACGCAACAATGAAGCAGCCACGCAAGCGGTTTATAGCGAACAAAATCTAAACAACCATCAGTTTACTGTACAGCCCTTTATCAATGATATGGCTGCAGCTTATAACTGGGCAGACATCATCGTTTGCCGCGCAGGTGCGTTGACCGTGACCGAAATTCAAAACGTCGGCATCGCCGCTATTTCTGTACCGCTACCGCATGCAGTGGATGATCATCAGACAGCTAATGCCCGCACGCTGACCTCGCATGATGCTGCAATTCTACTGCCACAGTCAGAGCTAACTGCCAAAAGTCTAAGTGATGAGCTTGGCGCACTCAATCGAGAGAAGTGCTTGGCGATGGCAAAAAAAGGCCACGCATTGGCCAACCGTAGTGCGAGTAAGCAAGTTGCTGATATCATTTGGCAAGCACTATAGTCTGTCATCTATACCCCTTATTTGAATTTACTAAGTTTTATTGACCTTTAATAAAGAGAGATCCTTATGCCTACCTCTGCGAAAGCTCTACCTAAGCGTTTGATTGAAATACCAGAAATGCGCCGTATTCAGCATTTGCATTTTATCGGTATTGGTGGCTCAGGCATGTGCGGTATCGCTGAGGTAATGAACAATCAAGGCTATCAGGTCAGTGGTTCTGACATCGCAGAAAGTCTAGTGACTAAGCGTTTACAGCAGATTGGCATCGAGATATCGATTGGCCATGACTCCAAAAATATTGCCAATGCTGACGTCATAGTTGTCTCATCAGCGATTGATCGTAGCAATCCTGAGGTGAAAGCAGCGCTTGAAGCTCGTCTGCCAGTAGTACGCCGCGCTGATATGCTTGGTGAACTAATGCGCTATCGTCACGGTATCGCAGTTGCTGGCGCGCATGGCAAAACGACGACGACCAGTTTGCTAACCACAATGATGGCAGAAGGACAGCTAGATCCTACTTATGTCATTGGCGGTAAGTTAAATGCGTCAGGCAAAAACGCGGCATTGGGTAGCAGCCGTTTCTTGGTAGCAGAGGCTGATGAGTCTGATGCATCATTCTTGTCATTGCATCCGATGGCTGCGATTGTGACCAATATCGACCAAGACCATATGGAAACTTACGAAAACAGCTTTGATAAATTAAAAGCCGCTTATATCCAGTTTCTACAAAATATGCCGTTTTACGGTTTGGCAGTGGTCTGCGGTGATGACCCTGAACTATATGCAATGATCGATGATATCGGTCGTCCAGTATTGACCTTTGGTCTTGAGCCGTTCAATGATGTGCAAGCTGTAGACTTAGTGACAGAAGGAACCAAAACTCACTTTACCGTATTACGCCGTGACCGTGAACCATTACGTCTGACGTTAAACATTCCTGGTACACATAACGTCTATAACGCTCTTGCTGCCATCACGATGGCGACCGATGAAGGCGTTGATGATGCAGCGATTGAGCGCGCTCTGCAAAAATTTGAAGGCGTGGGTCGTCGTTTTGAGCAGCATGCTTCTGTCGATATCGATGATGGTAATGTCTTATTGATTGATGATTATGGTCATCATCCAAAAGAAGTCGATGCGACCATCAAAGCCGCTCGTCAAAGCTTCCCTGATCGTCGTTTAGTGATGCTATTTCAGCCGCATCGTTATAGCCGTACCCGTGATTGCTACGATGATTTTGTAGAAGTGCTATCGAGTGTTGATGAGCTATTATTATTAGATGTTTATTCAGCAGGTGAGAGTCCGATTACGGGCGCTGATACCAAGTCACTAGCGCGCAGTATCCGTTTGCGCGGTGAAGTTGAACCGACTATTATTGATAAAGACAATCTAGCCCCTGTTATGCAGCGTTTGTTAAAAGCCAACGATATGCTGATTACCCAAGGCGCTGGTAATGTCGGGCAGATTGCTATCGATTTGGCTGCCAATAACCTTTATATTAAGTAAGCTAAAATTTAGGGACGATCCTCATGACAACTGATAATAAAGACAATAATAGCACTCAAAATGCAGCTATCAACGATACATCTTTAGACACGACGACTCATACAAAAGACGCCAGTCAGTTTGGCAAAGTAGCCGTTATTTATGGTGGCAGTAGCAATGAGCGTAGCGTGTCTTTGGACAGTGGTGCGGCAGTATTGCAAGCGCTCCAAAACCAAGGCGTTGATGCCACTCATTTTGATCCAAAGCATCAAGACATTACTGAGCTACGCAAATTCGACCGCGTGTTTAATGTGTTGCATGGTCGTGGCGGCGAAGATGGCTTGTTGCAAGGCGTATTACAGTGGTTTGATATACCGCAAACTGGTTCAGGGATTCTAGCTTCTGCACTAGGTATGGACAAAGTACGTACCAAACAACTGTGGCAAGGTTGCGGTCTCTCAACTGCACCATTTTCATTATTGACGGCTGATACTGACTGGCAGCAAGTGGTTAACATGCTAGGTTTGCCACTTATCATTAAACCAGTTCATGAAGGTTCAAGCATTGGCATGACTAAGGTTAATCATCTTGATGAGCTGCCTGCCGCTTATGCAACTGCAGTGGAATGTGGTGATGCGGTAATGGCTGAGCGCTGGATTACAGGTCGCGAATTTACGATTGTTATTATCGATGACGAAGCCTATCCAGTTATTCGCCTTGAGCCTGCCGACATTACTAACTTCTATGATTTTGAAGCCAAGTATAATCGTAACGATACCAGTTATTACATCCCTTGTGGATTGAGCGCTGCTGATGAAAAGCACTTGCAAGATTTAAGCCTTGCGGCATTTCGTGCAGTAGATGCAAAAGGCTGGGGGCGTATCGATGCGATGCAAGACGAAGCAGGCAATTTTTGGTTGCTTGAAATCAATACTGTACCAGGTATGACCCTGTCTCTTATACACATCTGACGCTGCCGACGATATGCAGTGTGTAGA
>CAJXUF010000195.1 GCA_913061175.1 uncultured Psychrobacter sp. | reverse complement strand
GCTTCAACTTGTCTGCCATGAACATTATAACGATGATAATTAAATTGTTGTCTTTGTAGGTTTTGTGCTTTTAAAGCATGAGGCCTATAGCTCAATTAGCATAATTTAAACTCATGCTAATTTACTTAAAAGTCTACATTTCTTTTAGACTTGCAACTCAAGGAACACTCTGATGCAAAACCGTACTCTATCTCTACTTTTAGGCACTACTCTCATGATGCCTATCTTTGCTTTCGCTGCTACTGATAACGATGTGACACCCGCTGACATGCGCGCTACTCCCGTAGATAGTATGTTGCAAGCTGACAATGAAGGTTCTGATATGGAAGATCCAAACATGATGAACGATCCAAACATGATGAACGATCCGAACATGATGGAAGATCCAAACATGATGAACGATCCAAACACGATGAATAATTCTGTTATGCCATCAGATTCCGTACAACAAGTAGGCGGTGCTGATAGCAATACAACGGTTCCTGTAATATTACAAGAGACCCGCCGTATCAGAGCACAATGAATGTAGATGAATAATGCTGATTGTCTTAGCGCTCATAACCATGCGGCGTCTATAAGTATGGTATCGTCCTAAAATAAGAGATCTATCTGATCTTGTTATCTGCTTATTTTAGAACGGGACACATAAAAAAAGGCAGCCACTGGCTGCCTTTTTTGTACTTTGGATAACTTATCTGTACTTTAGATAATTTAATAGGGTGTGTATAGAATTCAAATGAGTGGCAACCAGATAAAGACACAAGCGAGCATTACCGCCGCTGCATAGCTATCTTTGAGCTTATCATATCGCGTGGCAATGCCCCTAAAATGTTTCAATCTAGCAAAAGCGTTTTCTACCAAATGACGGCAACGATACAAATACCAATCTAGTGTGTCGTTACAGCTTTTAGAGTTCGACTTAACGGGTATGACTGACTCAGCACAGTGCTTGAAGATACACTCTCTAATATCACTACTATCGTAGCCCCTGTCTGCAATCACCGCTTTAGTCTGGTTATTAATCGTGCTATCTATCAACGTCTTTGCCATCTTAGCGTCATGCACTTGCCCACCTGTCAGCTCAATATGTATAGGGTTACCACAAGCATCGACCACTAAGTGCAGTTTGCTGCTATTACCTGCAACACTTTTACCAATGGCCTCATCAAGATGACTGGCTACACCTGAACTATGCTGATGAGCTTTGACCACGCTACCGTCTATAAATAACCATTCACTATCATAGTTTGCTGTGACTATCTTCATGAGCTTTTGCCATTTACCGGTTTTACGCCAGTAACGGTATTGATGATATATGCGAGACCAATGACCAAAATAAGAAGGTAAGTCTCGCCATGGACAGCCTACTCGTATGCGGTACAACATGCCTTCAACGGTACGTCTTAGATTGGGCTTGTTATATACGTTAATTTGTCGCAATATAATAAATAGCTTGTGCCAATGTTCATCGTTGAGCTTGGTGCGAGTCATAAGTGATGCCTTATTTCTTTGTTGTGGTAAACATTAGAGTAAGGCGTTGCTTATTTTTTTCAATGTTTTCTCAATTCTATACAGCCCCTATTCTCGTAAATAAGCAGTCTTAGCCTATGAAAGTAATAACTGGCTGTGGTTTTATTAACACCAATTAGGCTTGCTGCTGTTCTCGCGGTAGAACCGGCAACAAATAACTCGATGAGTCTGCTTTGTTTATACCAACTTAGTTTACTCTTTCTCATAGTGCTATCCTAAATAATTTTACTCATCTAGGACAGCCCCTTCTTTTTAATCTATTCAAACAATCTTTATTCGATATAAATATTAAGCATTTAACATGCCAAGACGTATTTAGAACCAATTCTCCATAAAAAAATCCTGCCTTGAAGTAAGACAGGATTTTTTTATCGCAAGGCTAATTTTCTAGCCTATGCTATTTACAACTTAGAATGCTTTAGTAATTGTAAATACAGCACCAGTCTCTACACCACGTTTGTACGGGTTGGTGTCGGCGTCAATATTTGTGCCGACAGCAGCAAGCTCAGCTGACAGGTCTTCAACAGAAGCAAAGCTGTAAGTCACACCAACTTTCCAGTCGATGTAGTTATCATCGCCACTAGCGTTATCACTGAAATCATAATCGTCAGCAGTGGTATAACCTAAGCTTGCTACACCACCGAAAGATGCGCTCAATGGCATGCTATAAGTCAGGTTTAAATACCATGCATCAGTATCTAAGCCAAAAAAATCATTAGTGAAATTCACGCTTGCAAGCAAACTGTCACCAACAGTGATGGTGTCTGCAAAACCTAGACGTGCATACAGCTCAAGCCAATTCAAATCAGAAGCACTTGGATAGCCGTAGTACCATAAACCGACATCTAAAACTGGTTTAGACGCCAAAGAGCCAAGTTCAGTGCTATAACCTACATATGGATCGAGCTCTAATGAGCTACCAAAGCCGACATTCGAGCCCCAGACACCTGCGTATAAGCCAGAGCTATGGGTTAATCCATAACCAACTTGAACGGCAGGGTCGCTTTCAGTTTGTGTCATACCACGATAGCGGTAATCTGAAGTCATTGCTGCAGTACCAGAGAATGATACATCGCTTTCAGCTGCCATAGTCAAGCCACTTGCACAAGTGAGTAAAGATGCAGCCACTAATGTAGAAAGTTTAAAGTTCATGTTGGTATTCCCCCAAGCTGTTTATTACAAATGTTCAAATCGAAATGATTTGACTCTGAACTTGTTATTGAAATAGCAAAGGGCGTGCCAACTTTATTAAGTTACTGTTTTATCTTATTTCTTTGCAATAAAACTGCAATAACTTACAAAACCAACTTTGAAGCATTATTGTATTGCACAAATATTGGGCGATTTATTGATTTTGCACCAAAACAAATCAAACTGTATCAAATTGTTTGTAAATAGGAATTATTCTTATACAGTTTATATTCTGCACGATGCAATAAAAAAAACCAACCGCAGTTGGTTGGCTTTTTAAGTATTTTCTTCTGAGCAAAGCATGAAAAATTATTTTTCCATATTTGATAGGATTGATGTTCTGACATCATCCAATGTGGCATTGATGGTGAGCATCACGGCATCGGCACATTGTTTGATCGCAGTGTCAGGATCTTTTAGACCATTACCCGTCACTGTGCAAACGATCACCGAACCTTCAGCGATTTTACCTGCTTTAATATCACGGATTGCACCGCCGATTGAAGCCGCCGATGCAGGCTCAACGAATACGCCTTTTACTTCTAATACTCTTGGATTAGGTTTGGTCATTTTTTATCCTTTTAGCTGTCTAGTTAACCCACTTTAAAAATGATACAGTGCTACTGGGATGAATTTTGTGCAGCCTCTGTGTAAGCAGCACGCAAAGAAAATTTATACCAGTAGCGCGTTTAAATCCATAACATTTTTACATTCAGCTGACTATAGGCTATCTAGAAGGCACCTCTTTCTTATTATTGCTCTTCATCGCCATGCCACTAAAATATATGATGGACATTCCAGAAGGTGTGAAATACATCGGTATGGCACACGGTATGTTGTTTATTACCTATATCATACCCCACTCTCAACTTCGAAAGTGATTGAAAAAAGAAGAGCACCTCACTAATCTATTGTTTTCGACCAAGAATACAATGGAGTTGTGAGATGCCCATAGACGAATTTATCATCAATATCTATTTAATGGTAGAGCAATATTACAAAATAGTCGTCACCAAACCCTTGCGAAGTGCAGGTTACGCGCCAAAGCTAAGTGATCCTGAGGTTATTTGCATGGAGATGGTCGGTGAATTTTTACACCTTGATCAAGACAAACAAATTTGGCAATACTTTACCCAGCATTGGCAAGACTGGTTTCCAGCCATCGGCTCATACCCTAACTTCGCAAAGCACTGCGCCAATCTGTGGCAAGTCAAACAGCAGATACAAGATAAAGTCAGTGAACTTGAAGGCCGTGACAACATTCATTTTATGGATGGCTTTCCGATACCCGTCTGTCATTATGGACGCGCTTATCGGCATAAAAACTATCAAGACTTAGCGGCTTTTAGCTACTGCGCCGCTAAGCAAGAGAGGTACTATGGCTTTGAAGGACATTTGCTTGTTAACTTATCGGGCATGATTAAAGGCTTTACCTTTGCTCCTGCCAATGTTGATGAAAGAGCGGTTGCCCCAGAAATCACCACTCATATTCATGGGCTACTTGGCGCTGATAAAGGGTATATCAGCCCTAGTCTGACATCGTACTACGACGCTCAAGGCGTGGATTTACAAACGCCACTCAGAGCCAACATGAAAGAGGATAGACCCAAACCTGTGGTAAGACGGCTAATGAAAGCTCGCCGTATCGTTGAAACAGTCATTGGTCAGCTATCAGAACGATTTAATATACAAAGGGTACGAGCAAGAGATTTATGGCATTTGTCTCATCGATTGATTCGTAAGATTCTTTCACACAATCTGTGCTTTGTACTCAACAAAAAACTTGGTAACCCGCCTCTTCAGTTTGATTTGCTTATTTCAAGTTGAGAGTGGGGTACATTTATATATATGAGCTAGAAGCATTACTTAGACACAACTTTACCAACCAAATATTACAGTAAGGTGAAAAAACCAAAATTTACACAAATGTTATTATTAATTTTACGGATTCTGTTATTTAAGACACGCTGTTGTTCAAGACACAGTATTGATTACAAAACAAAAAAACTCACCCCGAAGGATGAGTTTTTTATAATACGTTTTCTAATGTTTAGATTAGAATTTGTATTCAATACCCGTACCTACAATCAAGTCATCTTTGTTATTGTCACGGCTGATTTGCCCTGCATAAATATGACCCGTGGTCGCTTTATTGAATGCATATTCTCCACCAACTGCGATTTCATTTACATCAGCATCTTTTACGCCTTTTTCGTCAGTGGTATTAACATACTGTGCTTTAACTGCCCAAGGTGTTGCACCAACTTTATATTTACCACTAATTAGCCAAGATTTTTCATCTTCACTGGCTTTGTTAACGCGGTTGTTGTTAACGATGCTATAATTATCGTAGTATTGGCTTTGTTGGTATAGAGCACCTAAAGTTAAGCCCGAAACCATATTCATTTTGCCCATATCTAAACCAGCAACCAAACGCCACGTATTATCAATCACGCCAGTATTTACATTGTTAGCACCCATGTCTTTGTCATAAGCACCGGCTAGATAAACACCATTTTTGTCATAGGCTAATAA
>CAJXUF010000194.1 GCA_913061175.1 uncultured Psychrobacter sp. | reverse complement strand
GCTCGGAGATGTGTATAAGAGACAGAGACAATATAAATACGCCGTCATTATCCATAATGGCGATGTCGCCTGAACGAATCGTCGTCGTCTGCTCACCGAAGCGATAGGCAATATCGGACGCCAGCGTGCCTTGTGCTTGGTTGCTCTTGGACGTAGTCACAGCGCTGATACCCTGCGCAAATACGGGAAAGCCCAGCTGCTGAATTTGGAACGAATCAGTCGCCTGCCCAATGACAATGACCGCGGACAGCTTTTCATAAATAACCGCGCAAGTTCGCAGTGATCCCCAACATGCTTTGACACCCAATACCTGAGCATCAATACATAACACATCATTGGGCGCTGCTTGAATCAATGCTTGGTTGATCACATCCGTGTTGTCAGAGGTTAGTTGCACCGTCAACACTCGGCCGACTATAGTAGCCGTGCATGGATTCAGTGCTTTGATATCTGGTAAATACCCCTCTTCCGTCAGATGACCTATGGTTGAGGTACCTATCTCTTTATAACTATCTATAAGTTCGCGAATATCAATATCATTCATTATGTTCTCATTATGGTATTTCATAATTTTACCCACTGTTCTTGACACGCTTGAATGGGTTGATCGTTTTACTTTCTCCCGCTGGCATACTGCCATGAGGATCAGCACCACGGGCAATAACGGGCAATAGCAATGTTTTATGCGGATAGTGTGAACTGTTTAATAGCTCATCACGAAGTAGCTGACGTTGATCGTCATCAAAATCGATAGTCACCAAGGATTCCTCAATACTTATCATTGCCTCGTGCCACAGAGTCTCTTCATTGATATGATAGTGCTCAACCAATGACTCGATAATCGCTCGAATATTAACTAATAACCCTAGCGACTGTAGATAAAATATCAACGCTTGCGGCGTCTCGCGATATAGACGGTTTTTAAAATCTGGTGGGCTTAAATACTCAGGATCTGATATTTTATGGCGTGCCAGCCACGGTAGATGGATACGTACGGAGTCATGGTCACGCAATAACAGACTGGTAAAACGATTGTCTCTTAATACGATAACAATATTTTGCCCGTGCATCTCAGGCGCAAACCCTAAGCGTAAGCAGCGCAGCATCGTCCCCAAAAACACGTCACAAAGGTTTTTAAAACATGCTATCACAGCGGCTTTTTTATTCTGTGGCGAGCCTTCTTGAAAGCTGTCTTGAGCACTGTTTTGGCTACTATCCTGGGTAGTACTATGAATACCCTCCTGAACAATGCCGTCAAAAATGTGATGGTTAACACCTTGCTTGTAGACCAACATGCCTAAGCTTGCCATTGGCAACAGTCGAATCGTATCGTCACATAGATCTGCTGGTAATTGACGCAGCATTGCGCCTAAATGCGTGGGCTTTTCTTGATAAAAATAGGGGTTAATAGCGCTTTTATCATATAAATGAGATGGAGACATATAACCCCACCACAGGCGTTCATCCCATAGCCGTAACTGTGCTGATATTACAGGGTCTAACGTTCTTGCCTGCATCAATATGGCTTGATTTTTCTCACCATTAATCAGCTTGAGGGCTGGCAAGTAGCGTTTTGAGTTCAGTGCATATACACCTATAGGCAGCTTAATGCTATTTGGCGTATTAGTATCAATTAACATACTGCGCATAGATGAGCTGGCATAAGTAATTAGCTCGTCAAACTTGAGGGCGACAACTGTGCCATTGGCAAGATCGTCGGCATACATGTCATCAACCACATGAGTCATTTGCCAAGGGTGTACGGGCGTCGCAATATACGTCTCCGTAATACCTTTGTCATCTAGCTCTCGCATCAACTTCTGCTGCTGCGTAGTATCCAAAAGATAAGACGCTGGATTTTGTATTGTCATGTCTTGAACATGCTCTGCAACCATGACATGGCTTTTGGCAATGGCGACCCATACCAGCTTGATAGGCTGATTAAACTCTGCCATATAGCACTTATACTCTTGTGCAGTAAAGCCCAATTTACTTTTAGCCAGTGGATGAAACGGACGATCCATCAGCGAAGCCCACTGCTCCGCTGCAATCAAGGTTTGATGCCAATGCGCATACTGACAAACTGTCGTCGTGATGTTTGCCGTTGCCGACTGTTGTTGAGCTATAAAGGAGGCTTCTAAGCTTTCTTTTAGCTTTAAGACACCAACGTCAGACAACGTAGCACTATCCATCATTGATAAAAACATATCTAACAACTGCTGTGGTGAGCCTACTGGCTCTAGCAAACCGCTATCTACATGATGGCTATTATTAAGGATGCTATTAAGATTGCTGTTAAGACTGAGGTTAACTTTATATATGACAGGCAGACAGGATTTAGATAATCGCCACGGTGAAGCGTAAGCAGGCTCTACCAATAGTAATAACTGTCTATCTTGTTCCAGTTTCATCACTATCAATGAGTTATCTTGGTCAAAAAAGTCTTGATACTGCTGTGGCAGTGACGCTAAAAGTAGCGACGATAAAAATTGATGCGCGTCTTGAGGTTGTGACGTCTGATGATTTGCCAAGTACTCAGTGGTAGTTATCACTTGAATAAGGTGCTCATCCACCCACTGCTCTAATAGAAAGCACTCTACCAAATGACTAATCAGCGACCATTGAATGGGCTCGATATCTGGCGCAGAGTTTGCATCAAGATGGCTGTTTTGCGCAGAAGTTTGCACAGGAAATAAGGTATGCATCGTCTTACCCCTGACTTTTAAACAATGGGTTGTTGATATATTTAATTGGGAATGCTTTATCTCCGAATAATCGGCGCTTAGCCAATGACTCAATGCGCGTTTGTTCAGCGAATACATCAAACAAGTCAAACCGTACTTGATGCTCTGGATGGGAGGTTTGATAGTCGGTCACGCAGTCAGCAACCTGTTGCCAAAACGCCACTTCAGAATAGTGATAATGCGTCTGCATAAAAATTGCAATGTCTGACAACGCCACAAAAAACAAGCAAGCAACCGTCATATCCCGAATGCCATCGGTATCTTCGGTCTCGATGAATGAGCCTCTATTTAAGGCAGCATGAGCAGGCGGCAAGCTATAAAAATTTGGACGCAAGTGTTGTTGGGTTAAGTGCTTAGGTGAATAGCGAACCCCGTCATGCAAGTCTTTTAACAAGACTTTTATGGGATAGCCATCTTCATGTACCAAGACAATGTTTTGCGCATGGCACTCTAATGCCACACCATAACCAAATAGAATATGTAATAAAGGGGTGACAGTGACATTAATTAACTGCGCAATCCATGTCTCTACACCATATTTGTCAAGCCAAGGGGCTATAAGATGCGAGCCATCAGCATTGACATAACTGACACCATTGAGCGGAAATGCGGTTTGACCCTCTGATAGATACTGGTTCACGTTTTCTCGCCAAATCGCAGCTAGCCCGCCATACATATTTGGATGCTGGTAGCCGCGCGCGCGTAACGCCTCATGATCTAAGCTAACGCCAATAGTCTCACCCAAAAACGCAATGGATAATGCTTGGGCGGTCTTGTCGTCTGCAATCAGTTGATTCAACCAAGTGGTGACAACAGCCGCATTCATCACGGTATGCTTTGCCAATATTCGCGTGCTTGAGGTGTTAATCAGGTGCATACTTAGCTTTAGGTAGGCTTTGTTATTACTAATGTCAGTATCACCATTAACATTGTCATCAGCATCACCAAGCATCGTCAATGAGCGAATAGACTGCTGAGCGCGGTACTGATGACTCGCACTACCTAAGTAGATAACTTCTTGCGTGGCAATCAATGGTTGTAATGCTTGAATTAAGGTGTTTTGCCATTGCCAAGGATGCGCAGGTATCAGGCAATAATTATTAGCCGTCTCGTCTACTTCATGACTAGCTGTACCTTCGTTTGGCTTATTTGCGATTGTAAGTACTTCTGTGAGTTTGGCATTGAGTGCAGAAAATTCATTTGCACCTACATAATCTTTTACCCATTCATTTATATCGATGCCGGTAGTGGTATTACTCACCAGTAGCTCTTTTTTGACCGCCAACCACACTACGTCGATGTTTTGATCAAACTCTGGGCCATAGTCATAGTTATCTTGCAAATCAAAACCAATACGAGACTTAAAACACGGATGATAAGGATGCCCTGCCGTCAAATAGCCTTCGAGTTGCTCATAAGTAAGTTTATTAATAGGCATAGGTATGTTAGAAGCCAGTATCTGAGACTGTGTTTCGTTCACTAAGGTATGACGCAGCTCTTTGATAAAGCTGTCTTTGAGTTCTGCACCCTCAATGTTGAGCAACATATCACTGATTACATGCTCAAGAATAGCGTCTTGAGCAACACCATTAACCACTCGCTGCACATTTAGCTCATTCAAACGAATGATGTCAAAACTATAATGGATATAACCTTGCGCGGTATAACTGACATCATCACCTGCCTTGATAACGAAATTCAGCAGTGCCCCATCATCAGTACTTTCATGAGCGTTGTTCGCACTTTCAGATTCAAAATCAATAATATTTTCATATAACAATGCTTGTAGCAATTGCTTGATCACTCGTTGCTCAGCGCGTGCCATGATTTTAGAATCGACAGATGATTGCCACGGTTTAGTTGCATAAGTGACATTTGCACTATTATTATTTTTGGTAGAGTTTGTTAGATGATTGGACATAGATATAAGCTTCCTGTCTGAAAATTGAATCAAGTAAAAGTATGAATTTAGATGCGTGTAAAGCGAATGATAATTATTTACGTTAATAAGTTAAAGTAAACCCCGATACGGGGTGTTTGTTTATGGGGATCGTGGTAATTTGCACGCTGAAGGAATCGTGAATAATAAAATCACCGCGATGACCACCAGTATTTCTTGGATCGCGCTTGCCATGCCGTCACTACTACCTGCTGCTAATAACTGCGCACTTCGACTGCCTATATAAAGGGTCGACAGCGTGATAAATATGGTAGAGATAATTCGGCGACTGATGTTATTAAGTGCAGCTCCCTCAGTGACAGAGTCTTTTGGTAAGCTGCTAAATCCAACGGTCGTGGTTGGTAGGTATGCTAGACCCACTCCGATACCTCGCATACTCATAATCAACATTAATAGCCAAAGCGTGGGCTGATACAAGCACCATGCCAGCATCAAAGTAGATAGCGCACTAATCGCAATTCCTACGATACCAATCCCTCTGGCACCTTGCTTATCTACCATCTTGCCAGCGTAATGCGTGGTGATACTGGCCACGAGCGTCGCGACCATCAGGACAATACCTGTCCATAAAGCACTCTCGCCCATCACGTCTTGTATCAACACGGGTAGTAACAAGAGACACAGCATCAAACCGACTGTTTGGCTAATGCTAATGATATTACTGTGTAAATAGCTGTCTCTTATACACATCTCCGAGCCCACGAGACGGACTCCTATCTCG
>CAJXUF010000193.1 GCA_913061175.1 uncultured Psychrobacter sp. | reverse complement strand
GATCTACACACTGCATATCGTCGGCAGCGTCAGATGTGTATAAGAGACAGGCGTCAAACAGATGCTCTTTAAGACTTCATGTACTATCGTACGTCTTGAGGTTGTTGCATAACGTTCAAGTAGCGCTGTTAAGATGTCTTTGGTATAGATTGGGTTTTGTTCTAATAAACGCAGAAAGCGAGGGATGGCTTCGAGGTAATCGTCCTCTCTCATCGTTTTAACAGACTTGATAGATGAGCTTACTAAACTATCCCAAAACCAACTATTCGGTGCGATACTTAGGCTTTCTAGCTGACTACTTACTCTTTCCTCATCGCTATTATGTAAAAAGTTACGAATGAATTTTTTGGAAGGGTCTGCTGATAGTAGTTCAGGATGATCAGTTAACGTCGTTAGCCATTTTTTAGGACGTGTGGTGGTTTGAAATAAAGAGGAACGGTTGGTACTTAATATATTTTTGAGATCAAGCCAGTTGTTAGGACGTTTATTGATCTCCTCTTGCTCTACCGCAAAATAACTATAAAGCAAAGGAAAATAAACGGCCTTAAGCAATTCAGGCTGCATGTTGTTAAACTGCTTAACTAGCTTACCGCCCACAAAAGTAAATAAAATTTTATCTTCATAATGCGGCAGTTTCTTGCTCAGTGACCATGCTAGATTCTTCCAGTCGCGTTTAGTCAGATAGTCTATGCCAGACTTCTCTAACTTTTTAATCGAATTGATAATCTTTTCTTCAATAGGCTGAGCATTTTCTAGATCATCAAACCTACGCTCAATGATATCTAACGTTTTTATCAGCTTCTGCGGTCTAGCAAATTTATTTTGCACTTGAGCAGGTTCAGAGAACCTCTCGACGCTCACGTTTAGTCTTTGTTTTAAATAAGCGATACTCATCACATCTACCTTGGCAACTGACAGCTTTCAACAGAAACGGTATCAAAGGTGGGTTGATCCTCGATATCTTCTTGCTCTTTTAAGCCATAAAACTGCATTCGTAGCTCGACACGTCGTGAGGCTTCTTTACTGTCTTTTGCCGCATTAAACGACACCCCACCCGCTAAAAACAACTGCTTAATTTGGTTTTTTTGCGCAGCTGTTAAATTAAGCTCTGGGTTAAATTTTGGGTCGAGCAAACTACACATGACCCATTCTGAACGCCGCAAGCTTAGATTTAGGTTATATAAATATGAGCCGTCCGTATCGGTAAAGCCTTCAATCACGATTTGTTTAAACCATTTTTCGCCATTTTTACTATTGGCAGCATCTAAGACTACAGGTACTAACGCACTTAATGCTTTTACGCCCTCTGAATTTAACCTATAGTCGTTATGACCAAAACGACCCGCTTCACCGAAATTAATACGATTCTCTTTACAGTCTACGGTAACGAGTTGATCTTTTAAGGTAGGGTCATCTTTGATACTGGTACAGATATCTAAAATCTCCGAGCTACGCTCTTTTTCTGCTTGCGTGGCTTCATTGATTTTTTTGGTCACTACCATCAAGGACACCGCCATGACCACCAAAAACAAGGTCATAAGCGCAGTCATTAAGTCAGCAAATGATATCCAAAAGGGCTTTTCTCCCTCATCTTTTGGACGATGCTTTTTTGCGTACCTATTATTACCAAACATTAGCGATACACTCCAAAATTAGCGTCTGACTTTCTGGGTAAGATCTTCAAGATCTTCTACCACGTTACCTAGTCCCTCAACGCCTGTTGCGAGGCGTTTGACAGCTTGATCAAGGGTATTATCAAAAGACACTAAGGATTGGTTTAGGCTGCTTTCAACAGAGCTGCCAAAGCTATCAAAGCTTTTGACCAATACATCGCTGACCTCTGTTAGATACTCTTGCATCTCTGCCTTCACTTGATTAAGCGCGGTTGTCATGCCTTGCATATCATTAAGCATTTGACTGCTCATGCCTGCCTCAGATTTTGATTGCTGAATGAGACCCTCGAGTGTTTTGATGGCAAGATTAACGCTATTTTGAGAGTTCTTATAATCTCTGACCAACTCAATCAAATTGCTGCTGGCGTTAGTCATGTTGGTTGAGGTGGTATTAACCTGTGCAATAAGTTCTGAGGATTTTTCAGTAACCGTACTCAGCGAACTACCCGCTGTCGTAAACTGCTCGGACGCTCTGCGCATTTTTTCTGCGCCCTCGTTCATACCAGTGATACTGTCTGTAGTGACTTTAGACAGTTTCTGGATGTTCTCTTTATGCATTTGAACGGCGTCTTGGCTGTGCGCTATCAGCTCTTTAATCTCGCCACCTAAGTTATCAATGAGCGTTGTTGACTGCTCATGAAGTTTTTGTTGGTTGTCTGATATTAGGCGATCTTGCTCGATACGCTGCTCGGCAACATTTCCAAGCAGACCTGACATGGCGGTACCCAAATCTGAGACAAGCTCTGACATCTTAATATTTAGCTGTTCTGCAGCTTGTAATCCTTGCTCACTCATCTTGGCGGAACCTGTAGATAGGTTTTCTACCATATCGTTCATTTGAGCTGCCATCTCATTTTGCTTTTGATGGATACTCTCCATCATGTTTGTCATTTGCGTCTCTAGCGTCTTCGTTGATGTTTCACTATTGACTTGCATATCTGTAATGAGCTGAGAAAACCCTGACTGCATCTCACGCATGGCGGTGACAGACTGCGTCATCATCTCACTCATGCCATTCATTTGACTGCCAAATGTCGTTTCAAGCTTACTCATAAAGGCAGTTAACACATCGGTCATCAGCTCCTGTACTGCTGAACCTTGATCGCCACTAACTTGCTGCACGCTAGAGGCAATCTTATCTAATGGGCCTTGTAAGTTGTCAGTGATAGACTCGCCTATTTGAGTTGCCATCGACTGACTGGTTTGTGCATAAGACTCACTCAAATGAGTCGCAAAAGCTGTCTGATTCTTTTTATTCTCATCAACCAGATTGGTCATCATGACCTTTAGCTCATTTACTAGACTGTCTTTGAGCTGGCGAGCATTGGCTTCGTTTGCTTGCGACGATTTTAATAGTTTGGCTAAATATTCCTCACCGCTGTCATCAGGAATAAAGGCATTATCAATAGCTGTGTTTAACCGCTGTAATTGCGCGTAGCACTGTCTCAGCCATGACTTTTCACGCCATGTGATAAGCATAGCGACCAGAATAGCCAATCCAGACGCCATGAATGCCTCAGCAACGCCAGTCAGTAGCAGATTTAGACTGTCTTGAACCGTGTCAGGACTGCCAGCAGGATCAAAGGCTAGTAGACCGATGAGCAAACCTGCAAAGGTAACAATAATACCGACACCTGTAATCATGCCGGGCAAATGCTTATAAAACTCTACCTTTAATGGTACATCTACGACGATGGATTCTGTAAAAAACGCTTCACTTGGTACGGTTGCATGTGAGTGAACAACCCTATCTTCCCCATCTACAGTCTCATAAGTATCATGGAAGGTTTTTTTGTAATTCGACCAAGCCTGTCTTAATGACAAATGACTACTAAACTTCTCATCTAATAAACCCTTATTTATTCCAGATTGATCATCAATGGCTTCTAGTTCATCGGCGACTTGTGATAGCTTATTATTTAATGCTCTTGCAGGTCTTAAATAATTAAAGAAAAATCTAACACCTACATAACTAACAAAAATCAGAATTAATGTTGGGAACAAATAATACTCTTGCGAGACTTGCGCTATTTTTAACCAATTTAAATCCATCGATACCATCCGTCTAATCACATAATAGCTTGAACGCTTTTATAGTCATTTCGTTTTATTTGACTACAGTAAAACCAGAATTAGCTCAATAAAAAGACCGCCATCAAAGTTTCATGACAGCGACCCACATCTTCAATTACAAGCTGTAACTCATAAAAACACAATGGTAACATAAACAAATGACTAGAAAATGATTGAAAAAAATAATATTTAGGAAATAAAAGATAGTTCTGAGGGTTTATGATTATGGTAGAGATGGAGTAGTAGACATCATATTCAATGATAATTATGAAATCTAGGTACCTTTTATAAGGCAGATATAGGTAATTTGACTCTGATGATGTTTAGCGAATTTGGAGGTCTTACCCGTATTATTAAAGTTGAAAGCGTTTCAAGTCAGGATATAACTGCCTAGTCAAATCATAAATCTCGTCTTCTGCCGCCATACCTTTTTTATCAGGATTTGGATAGAGAGCAGCAGTAAGAATTAATCGAGGAAGCTGCAAATACTCAGCAAACACTCTCTCCAGCTCTTTTCTTAGAAATTCAAACCAAAAAGTAGTGATTTCTGCGGGTGTATGAGGGTCAGGTATCACATACGTAAATAAATCTGCATTAAGACAATATTCCATACGGAACGACGCTGCCATACGATCATGCAACCACTGCAAAGTTCTATGATCAAAACTTACAAGCTCATCACGTAAGTCACTCAACTCTGTACGAACATTAACCACGGCTTCAGCTTCACGATGCTTAGCGCTAGCAAAATTAACAATGATATGTAATGCCTCTCCATAGCAATCATGTTGGATTAATCCAATACGGGTAGAATCACCATGAAAATAATTACCAACTATCATTAATAACACCTATCAACAAAATTCCATCATTATCACTGTGAATAATAAGATGCTATATCACCTCATTCAGAGCAACTAAGACTTTAAATATTTTAATATAGCGCTATAATTGCACATTAGCCTACTTATTCAAACTAGTAAATCATCTACAGAGACACTCATGGCATTTAACCAAACCCAGTTTTTTGAAGATTTAGAAAAATTAACCACCAAAGTCATTGATAAGAATAAAAAAGACGACTTTATATACGATTTTCTAACGCTGCTAGATGTCTCAAAATCTACGATAACCTCACTTAAAAAGAATGACGGTCGTTTTAACGTCGCAGCCAATCCTGAGGCTGGCGAGGTTGCCAATAAGCATCGTATCTACTTTAAGCCTGTAGAGGAAGGTCAAGACCTTGCTAAAGCACTAAGTGAGGTAATGAACAGCCCAATCATCAATCAGCACAAAATCCGTATGGTGATGGTAACGGACTTCAACACCGTACTGATTAACGACACTAAGTATGATGAGACGCTTGACTGCGACTTTACCGATCTTTATAAAAACTACCATTTCCTATTGCCACTTGCCGGCCTAGAGCGTGCACGTGAGTACTCAGAGCACCCCGCTGATGTACAAGCGTCAGAGAAAATGGGACGTTTGTTTGACCATATCCGCAAGCTCAATGAGTTTAATACTGCTGATGACTTACACGCTCTTAATATATTTTTAACGCGGCTGCTATTCTGTTTTTATGCCGAAGATACGGGTATTTTTAAAGCAGACCAGTTCTATGACGTGATTGATAGAACCACCAATATAGACTGTCTCTTATACACATCTGACGCTGCCGACGATATG
>CAJXUF010000192.1 GCA_913061175.1 uncultured Psychrobacter sp. | reverse complement strand
AGATGACAGTAATACCGACTTTATTTTATTGCAATGCTATGTAAACTAGCTTTGGCAGCTTAGTGACGGGTGATTGGTCGCTTCGTGGTTCTGTAGTAGGCGTATTTTTGCTAAAATAGCCGTTTTCGTAAACCAATAATAGATATCACTATGACTAACGTTACTTTGCAAAACACCCTCAATCAAGTATCCGATGCTGATTTAGCTGCTCTTACCAAAAGCCAAAATGCGGTTGTCCTTTTATCAGGCGGTCTCGATTCGGTGACTTGCTTATATTGGGCAAAAGCGCGCTATGCATCAGTGACAGCAGTCAGCTTTAACTATGGTCAACGTCATAATAGTGAACTTGTCGCCGCAAAGACCATCGCTGAGACAGCAGGCGTCAATCATAGAATCATTGATATTGATATCGCACAACTGGGTGGCTCTTCATTGACAGACCACAGTATGATCGTGCCAGACGGTGATTCGGACAAATTCCCTAGCAAAAAGCGCGATGAAATCGATAACGACGCTATCCCAAATACCTATGTGCCTGCGCGTAACACTATCTTCTTATCATACGCGCTAGCAGTCGCCGAAGTCGCTGATGCCAATCATATCGTCATCGGTGTCAGCTCAGTTGACTATTCTGGCTATCCTGACTGTCGCCCAGAGTATATAGCTGCCTTTGAACATATGGCCAACCTTGCGACAAAAGCAGGCGTTACTGGACATCGCTTATCGATCCAAACGCCATTGCAGCAATTGTCAAAAGCCCAAACTATTGAGCTTGGTCTGTCATTAGGTGTCGATTACGGACAGACGATTTCTTGTTATCGCGCAGATGCCAATGGTCTTGCTTGCGGTGTTTGTGATAGTTGCGCATTGCGTCGTCAAGGCTTTGCCCAAGCTGGCGTAACCGACCCTACTCATTATCAGTCTTAATTAATTTTAGTCAGTCCTATATAAGTTGGGTACGGTATCAGGCGCGCTTATTCCACTATCCTTCCTTATGCTCAAATCATATCGAACTGACTATGCATTAATGCTAAATATTGCGTGAAATGGTGATACCCATCAACATTCGCGCAACATTCGCTTGCATTAACACAGCACGTCGTTCTTGTATTCTAATCGACATACTTGCTATCGTATGAACGATTATATTTATCGAAAGATGTAACTGACGATATCGGTCACTCATATATTGATGAGTTGACTTTGCATTGAGCAAAAGATAAAAATTGACGCTACCCGTAAGAGGAAATTTATGAAGTTGTTGCCAGTACTACCCCTAGCCTTAGCGGCCCTGTTTGCCATGCCACAAGCCAACGCTGCTGACATTAAGCAAGACAATATCAATTCATGTGTCAATGGTGCAGTCAAATACAAAGTCGCTGACAAAAGCAACGCAACCAAACTATGTAACTGTACTATTGGTGTGCGCAGCAACATGACTATCGGTCAAATGTGGGAAATCGAAAGCTACGCACAAGATAAGAAAGACCCTTCTAATCTGCCATATGTGAAAGCGATGCAAAAAGATTTGCAGCAGTGCACCGTTGGTTTAGATTTAAAGAAGCCACAAAAACCTGCTTAACCTCTAATCGTTTGATATACAAAAGACTGGCCATTGCCAGTCTTTTTTGTTGCCAATGAATGGGCAAAGTGTAAAACTGATTATTTATTTCTACTAATTTGCCTATAATAAGAACACTATAAATAGAACCATCATTAAGCCGATATACATAACTAAAACTAATAAGGATTTTACAATGGCCAAGCCAGCGACAGAAACCATTCACCTACCTGATTTTCCAGTAACCATAGTACGCAAGCTTGCTGGCAACTTTATTCATGATGAAATCAATCTAAAAGAAATGGTCGCCAATACCGATAAGGGCCTTATCCTTTATTTTTATCCCAAAGACAACACGCCAGGCTGCACCACACAGGCAACAGAGTTTACCTCGCACCTTCATGACTTCGATGAATTGGGTTACGACATTATCGGTGTTTCTCGTGATAGTGTTGAATCTCATGAAAAATTTATCGATAAGTATGACTTACAGATTCCACTTATCAGCGACGCTGATGAAAAGCTATGCCAGTATTTTGATGTTATCAAAGAAAAAAATATTTACGGCAAAGTTACGCTAGGCCTTGTACGTTCGGCATTTGTATTCAATAAAAACAGTGAGCTGACTCATGCACAGCGTAACCTACGTGCCAAAGACTATACCAGTCGTTTACTGACTATATTGGCGCCTTAATTATTGGTGTCATAATTATTGGTTCTGTAATTAAGTCAGTATTATTGACGTTATAGTTAAATCAGTATTGATCATAAGAACGATAAAAACCGAATAAAAAATATAAGCCAAGCATTCAGTCCATTACTGAGTATAACCTTGCCCCTATTAGAGAATAATATGAATAAACAATCTGACACGACCACCGACGATACGCCTAAAGAAGTCACGCGTAAAGTATCTGTCGCTATTATTGGCGCGGGTACCGCAGGTCAAAATGCTTTTCGCCAAGCAAGTAAGATCAAAGATGACGTGGTCATTATTAATGAAGGATTTTGGACCACGACCTGTATTGCGGTCGGCTGTATGCCTAGTAAGCTGCTAATTGCAGCGGCTGATCGCGCACATGATACCAACCATTCTGCTGAGTTTGGTATTCATGCAACGGCGCAAATTGATGGCAAACGAGTCATGGAACGTGTGCGTGACGAACGCAGTCATTTTGCCAGCTACATTAAAAAGCAAGTAGACAGCTGGCCTGATCATAAGAAAATCGACGGTCGAGCTCGTATCAATGAGCAAGGGCTAATCGAGGTCAATGATGAGCTGATTGCTGCTGAGCAAATCATTGTCGCCACAGGTAGCTCGCCATTCATTCCTGATGGATGGGCGGATAAGCTTGGTGACACCATGCTCACTTCTGATAGTGTCTTTGAGCTTGAAGATCTGCCAAAGACCATGGCTGTCGTTGGTGCTGGTGCTATTGGTCTAGAGCTTGCACAAGCGTTTACACGTTTAGGTGTAGAAGTCACGCTGCTAAACCGTGCCAAACAAGTGGCTGGTCTAAAAGATGATGATATTAATAATAAAGCCATGGATTGCTTAAGTCATGAATTGACCATGCATCTAGGCAGTGAAATTACCGATGTAGGCACAACAGCAGATGACGGTAATAAAAGTGCGTTTATCAAATATAAAGACAGCGCTGGTGAGTCTCAGCAATGGCAAGGCGAGTACGTCTTAGTTGCTACTGGTCGTCGCAACAATATTAAGCAGCTGGGTATCGAAAACTTGGGCGTTGAGCTAGACGATAAGAACCGTCCAAAAGATTTAAGTAAAAAAACAGGTCAGATTGGCGACTTAAACGTCTATATCGTTGGTGATGCCAATGCTAATATTCCGTTACTGCATGTGGCCAGCGATGAAGGCTATAGTGCGGGCAGCATGGTCTGCGAAAACACAGAAGCGGCCTATATTCGCCCACCTGCGACGCCGTTTTCTATCGTATTTTGCTCACCGCAAATCGTCAATGTTGGTATGTCGCTACCAGAGATTCAAAAAGATTCAGAACTCGAGTTTGTTATCGGTAGTGTGAGTTTTGATAATCAAGGACGTAGCCGTGTAATGGGTGTCAATTGCGGGCTGCTACATATCTATGGCTGTAAAAAGACAGACAGAATTTTAGGCGCCAGTATGGTCGGTCCTGATGCTGAATATATCGGTCATATACTTGCTACAGCGATTACCAATGATTTGAGCATCAAAGATATGCTCGACACCCCTTTTTATCATCCGACGATACTAGAGGGACTACGTACGGCGTTACGTGATGTGCAGTATAAAATGGAGATACCTTTCCAATCTCTAGATACCCAAAAGGATAATTCTTAATCGACCCTTTAGCTAAGTCCTCAAGTCAGTAATGCTTTAAATCGTTAGTAACTAGTCTTAACTGTTACTTTATTTGATTGCTTTGACGACTTGAGGTAATTTATAAATAGATATTCATTTATAATTTTTTGTACAAACACATCCTGCATGGACGAAAAAATGCCAATCGCTAGTGTTACCGACTTTTTTAAAGAGATCGTTCGCGACTTACATACTAGCCTATATCTTGCTCTCGGCGGCTCTATCGATGAAGAGTCACTTAATTGGTCCTCTCAGGCAGTAGAATTGGCGAGCACTGGCATCAAAATCCTAATACTGCTTGCGGTATTAGGATTTTTTTATTGGTTGGCCAATTATATCCTTAGACAAAGCCGTGCCAAAATTCGGTTAAATGAGCGCCGCACTAAGATTGTCCGTTCAGTTTTGCGCTATGTCTGGATTGTCGCCAGTCTGATAGCGATTATGAGTCAGATAAACTTTGAGCCAGAAACCATCAAAGCCACCGCAAAGGCAAGCACTTGGGCAGGTATCTATTACGTACTTTGGGCATCATCAGGACAAATCATTCACAGAGTCCTACAGCATTATGGTCTCAACGCTTCCATAGAGCAGCTCCTAAAAAATATTTTATCTGTACTACTATTGGTACTCGGGCTTGCCAGCGTTATGGCTCAATTTGGCTTTGACATTGTATCGTTAGTAGCGGGTTTGGGTATTGTTGGTTTGGCAGTAGGTTTTGCCGCTCAATCGACGCTTGCCAATTTTATCGCTGGTATCACTATTCTGCTTGAGCAGTCTTTTCAAGTCGGTGATTGGATTCATATCAATGACAATGAAGGGCGGGTGGTACTTATCGCGTTGCGCACCACTCATATCCTCACTCGAGACAATATCACTGTCATTATTCCAAACTCTAATGTTGCCTCCTCCGAGGTGATAAACCTGACTTCCAAGAACTTTATCCGTTTTGATATTCGCGTACGTATCGCGTTCGAAGATGATATTGAGACAGCTCGCAAGGAAATCCTGCAAGTACTCAGCGATACCGATGCGGTGCTTAATCGTCCTGAAACCTCAGCGACCGTGGCAGAAATCGGCGAATACGGGGTGTTCTTTATCGTACGCTTTTGGGTCAAACCAGCAGCCGTTGCCCGCATACCCAAAATCAAAGAAGTACTACAAGAAGAGATTAAAATTGCGTTTGATGCGGCTAATATCTCTACGCCCTATCCTCATATGCGGCTACTGATGCCAAAGGATGTTGACTACCCTATTGCAACCAAGCCCTTTGCAACCACCACTCAAATCGTCCCAGAGGAATTACCACTGACGAAGGGTGAGTAGAGAATTTATTGTCACGTATTTAGCTATCACATCTTAAAATCTTAAATACGGCTACTTTGAACCATCCTACTGTGAATTATGGTAAAATTGCCGGTTACACCGATTATCTTATTATTTGCTTTTTTGTCAATTTAGCCCACAGGTACCCGTATGACCTGTCTCTTATACACATCTGACGCTGCCGACGATATGCAGTGTGTAGA
>CAJXUF010000191.1 GCA_913061175.1 uncultured Psychrobacter sp. | reverse complement strand
TCGGCAGCGTCAGATGTGTATAAGAGACAGACAGAGCACTATCCGATCATTAGCCTTAACCTTGGCAGCTGTCGTGGTAGTGATCGCTGCGATCTCATCCATCGCTATTATTCCTCTAGGAGCTACATATTTTCCTCTGCCACAAATTGGTGAGACTATTGCGCTTTGGAGCAGATGGCCTGTATTGGCCATTATTATATTTTTAACCTTTCTAACCCTGTACCGTTTTGCGCCCAATCGCGATGCTGTTGCGCTAAAAAAACTGATACCAGGAGCTGTACTTGCGAGCGTACTTTGGATTTTGCTGTCTGTACTATTCTCCATCTATGTACAGAATTTCAATAACTATAGTGCTGAGTTTGGCGCGCTTTCAGCTGCTGTGGTCATTATGCTATGGCTCTACTATTCAGCATTTATCGTCGCTCTTGGTGCTATTTTTAATTCTGAAACCATAGACAACGCCAAGCCTTATGCGTTTCGAGTGTACTAGTAATAAACCCTTTATTTTCAACTTTGTTGCTTTAGGAATCTCATTGTCATGACAGAATTACCACGCGAATCAGACGACTCAAATAAATCAGCTGATGCAACCGAGTCAGTGACTTCTCAAGATACACAAAATTCAGTCGACCCTGTAGAAGACGTGTCTGATATTGAACCAGAGCAACCGACACCTGCTTATAATCGTGACGCCTCTAAAACTGACAAATCTGCGCGTATAAAAAAAGCGTTACTTGCACTATTCATACTGATTGTCCTTGGTACGATTGCGTACGGCTTATACAAAAGTAATGCGCATAGCGAGCCAGAAGTTATTACGCTGCAAGGGCAAATGCAGATGCAGCAAACGTCTATCGCTGCAAAAGTACCAGGGCGTATTGCCCAGATTATGGTAACAGAGGGTGATACGGTAACGGCTGGTCAGCAACTGGTTGAGATGGATTCGCCTGAGATTAATGCCAAAATTAATCAAGCACGTGCTGGTAAGCAAATCGCACAAAGTCAATTAGATAAAGCAGAAAATGGTGCGCGCCCGCAAGAAATCGCCCAAGCAAAAGCCGCTTGGCAAGCTAATAAAGCCGCGTCTGACTTGGCAGAAAACACCTATCAGCGTGTCAATCGCCTTTACGAAGAAGGACTGATGGCGCGACAAAAGCGCGATGAGGCGTATGCTCAATATCTTGCTACTCAGGACCAAACCGAAGCAGCCCGCTTACAATATGATTTGGCACTAGAAGGCGCACGTACTGAAGATAAGTCAGCGGCCACTGCACAAGTTGCACAGGTCGATGCAAAACTCGATGAAGCGCTAGTAGCAAAAGAGGAAGCGAACCTAAGAAGTCCTATCGCTGGTATCGTTGACAATGTCATTGCCAGTGCTGGAGAAGTCATTGGTCAAGGGGTTCCGCTCCTGACGTTGGTGGATACCAACGACCAATGGGTAGTACTTAACGTCACTGAGTCTTATTTAAATCAATTTGCTATTGGTCAGACATTTACTGGTACTATCCCGGCGCTGTCATCAGCGGATAAGCCTTATACAAAACAGTTCACCGTCTATGCGACATCGACCCTATCAGACTTTGCCACTTGGCGTCCGACCAATAATGATGATGGTTTTGATGTGCGTACTTTTGAGGTAAAGGCACGACCCTCTAAGCCTGATGCTCGTATCCGCTCGGGTATGAGCGTGGTCGTACGTATCAATCATACTCCTGTCAATCAGAACCAAGAGTAAGCCATGCACTTGACTAAGTTAAGTGAGGCTTTTTTACGCAGTGCAGCCTACGAGCGCCGTTTTTTGGCAAAAAATCACTGGGACTTTAGCATGGTGGTATGGATACCACTGGCAACGGTGCTGCTAATATGGTGGATATTTTCACAGACTCAAATTACCGATTTGCCTATCGGAGTCATCGATCAAGACAATAGCGCTGTTGCCAATACTGCCGTGCGTTACTTAGAGGCCAGTCCTACTTTGACAGTCAGACAACTGTATTACTCCCAAGCGGATGCAGAGGCTGCGATTTTACAGCGCGATATTTACGCTGTCGTCATTATCCCAGAGGACTTTTCTCGTAATATATTATCGAGCCAGCCTGCTCCGTTGACTCTACAAGTTAATGCACAGTACGGTACGCACTCTGGTATTATTCAGGCAGGTGTCCAAGCGGTCGCTAGCACATTATCCGCAGGTGTAGAGATCAAACGTTTGGTCAAACAAGGCGTAGCGCCATCACAAGCGATGACGGCTTACGCGCCTATCAGTGTGCAGCGTATTAGCTTGTTCAATGCTGCGACCAATTATCAGCAGTTTTTGGCATCGACTGTCATACCTGCCTTGTTACATATATTGGCAATGGTCATTGGCGCAACCACGATTGGCCGCGAGTTACGTGATAAGAATATCGGTCGCTGGTACCGTTTTATTGATACAGGCAAACCTAGTCCAACCTTATCCAGAGCCTCAAAAACGACATCTTCGCTATCAACCAAACAAGATAGCAGCAATAACAGAACATCATCGTCAAGCGAAAAAGTGCCCCATTCGGTCAGCTTATCAGTTTTAGTATTTGGCTTATTAGGTAAATACTTTTGGCCAATACTGGCCTATAGCTTGTGGTCAGCGTTGATATTGTGGCTGGCAACGTCCAATCAGAATATCAACATCATGTCTCTCATGGCAGTCTATGCTGGGTTTCTGTGCCTAATGGTATTGTCGTTTTGGCTAGGTGCTATTTTTACTTTGAATTCTTTTTCATTACGTATGGGTCTATCGACTACTGGATTTATTTCAGCGCCTTCTTACGCCTTTGCAGGTGTTACTTTTCCTTATATTGCGATTAGTGATAGCGCGCAATATTGGTCAAATGCCCTGCCGCTAACGCATTATCTCAAACTCCATATTGCACAGTTACAAATGCAAGCACCGATCGCCATCTCGCTACCTATCGTCTATGGCCTCATGCTTGCAGCCATAATAGCGCTAATACTTGCGGCACTATTAACCAAACGCGCATTGGCGCATCCTGAACGTTGGGGAGCACGCTAATGTCTGCACAATCAAATAATACACACTCAAAAACTACATCAACGGTCACGCCAGCATCACAAAGTTTTTGGAACAGCTTTATTCAAACTTTCAAAGACGTCTTTAGTGATAAAGGCGTACTTTTGATGTTGATTATTGCCCCTATTATCTATGGGTTTTTCTATCCCTGGCCTTACTCGTCTGAGGTGGTCAATCATGTGCCAGTAGGTATCATTGATCATGACAACAGCAACTTATCGCGTACTCTCGTACGCTATACGAGTGCTAGTCCATATTTAGACACTGAACGATTTATCAATGAGCAGGCTGCCAAAGAAGCCATATGGTCAGATCAAATTGCAGGCTATATGGTGATTCCAGCTGGTCTTGAAGAACAAGTTCAGTCCGGAGAGCAAGCGCACGTTAGCGTACTGGGTAATGGCGGTTATTTTATTTTAAATAAAAACGTCCAATTGGGATTCTCTCAAGCAGTAAGTACGGTATCGGCTGGTATTAAGGTAAAGAAAAGCATTGCGAAAGGCGCTTATGCATCTACCGCAGCGCAGAATACTCAAGCTGTACCGCTACGGATTATGCCACTGTATAACCAAACTGAGGGCTATGGTGCTTATGTCGTACCTGCTGTCTCTGTTATTATCTTACAGCAGACACTTTTAATGGCGACTGCGATGCTGATTGGCACATGGTATGAGCAGCGCCGTCACAGTACGAGTGTACGTGGCTGGTTAGGACGTATTGGAGCGCTAAGCTCACTTAGCTTTATCGTTGGCTGCTTTTATTATGGGTGGGCGTTTGAGCTACATCATTATCCACGCGGACAAAACATGCTTGGTACGCTACTATTTTTGGCACTATTTTGTCCGACAGTCGCAACGCTCGGCTGCGTGCTCGGATTATGGTTCCGGCAGCGTGAGCGCAGTATGCAGATCTTAATTTTTATCTCCTTACCGATATTTTTCTTAAGCGGCTATCCTTGGCCAGCTGACCAATTGCCTCAAGTATTACAAGTAATACGTTGGTTAGTACCGACTACGCCTGCAATCAATACCTCTGTGCAGCTTAACCAAATGGGTGCCAGTGTCTCTCAAGTCGCTATAGGATTTTACGCGTTAGCTGGCTTATGGTTGCTCTATTTTGTTTTATTGCTATTTTTACGCAAGCGTATTCCGCAACCAAAAGCCTACTTATAAATCTTTAAATTAATGAAATCTCTAAGCATAAGCATAAAAAAAGCGTCTACTAATAATAGTAGGCGCTCTTTTTATTTATACGATATAAATAGACAATGGTTTAGAAGACGCGATTCAAACCATTCAATGCCGCCACACGATATGCTTCTGCCATCGTTGGATAGTTGAAAGTCGTATTTACAAAGTACTCAAGCGTATTGTTGCTCTTACACTTCATCACTGCTTGACCGATGTGAATAATCTCTGAAGCGTGGTTGCCGTAGCAATGGATACCTAGAATTTCTAACGTATCACGATGGAACAATATCTTTAATACGCCCGAACGTTCACCGATAATTTGGGCACGTGCCAGATGTTTAAAGAATGCCTGACCCACTTCATACGGAACTTTTTCATCCGTGAGCTCTTGCTCTGTCTTACCGATACAAGAGATTTCAGGAATCGTATAAATACCAGTCGGTACGCTAGATACTGGCTCAGCATCACTATCACCAACCATAAAGGCAGCGGCACAGCGACCTTGGTCATAGGCAGCAGAGGCTAGTGATGGCCAACCGATTACGTCACCAGCAGCATAAATATTGTCGACGTCCGTACAGTAAGTGTCATCTACTTTTAACTGACCACGGCCATTTGCTTTTAGCCCGACGGCTTCTAAGTTTAAGCCTTCTGTATTACCTGAGCGACCATTTGACCAAAGAATGGCATCAGATTTGATACGCTTACCACTCTTTAAGTGTAAAACCACATAATCATCATGAGTCTCAAGATGATCAATCTCTTCATTACTACGGATAAGCACACCGAACTGTCTAAAGTCATGCGCGATGGCATCACTGATTTCGCTGTCTAAGTAGTTGAGCAACTGATCTTGGTTATTGATTAGATCAACTTTGTAGCCAAGACCAGTAAAGATAGATGCGTACTCACAACCAATCACCCCTGCACCATAAATGATGATTTTTTTGACCACATAATCCATTTGCAAGATTTTGTCAGAGTCAAAAACGCGTGGATGGTTAAAGTCTAAAATCTCAGGACGGTAAGGACGGCTACCTACAGTGATGATTGCTTTGTTAAAGGTTATCGTCTCAAAGACGTTTTCGTCTGTTTCAACGCGTATAGTATTGGGACCGACAAAGCTTGCCCAGCCTTGAATCACATCAATCTGATTGCGCTCATAAAAACGCGTGTGCGTGCTAACTTGGTTGCGTATAACTTTACGTGCGTTAGCCAGTACCTTGTTTAGCG
>CAJXUF010000190.1 GCA_913061175.1 uncultured Psychrobacter sp. | reverse complement strand
ATCTACACACTGCATATCGTCGGCAGCGTCAGATGTGTATAAGAGACAGAGTTTAAAGAATTTACCGAAGCTGATTAATGCAGGCACAGCGGCAGTTTGCCAACCTGTGGTCGCTTGCAATACCTCATCGATATCATGCAGCTGCGGGATATGCGTCGTCGGTAAATTTAACTTAGTCAAACCCTCTAGATATGCAGTACACGCACGATTGGGCGTTTGTTCCGCTTGACGTGCCAGCAGCGCTTGCCACATCGTATGTTCATCATCACTATAGTGAATATGACCATTACTATCTGGCTGATGCGAGATATACGGCTGTTTTTTATTTGTCGCGTTAGAATGACTGGACGCATCGTTGCTTTGCTTACTAGTAGCAACGCTATTGGTACCGATGGCAGTATTAAGAGAATCTATCTGTGATAGGCGTTCCATGCCTGTATTCCTTTTATCGCAATGAGAGCATTACCTTTGCAGTCGTGCTTGTAGGTAATACTCCTATTAAGGACAACACAAACTCCTTTTGTATTGTCCATTGATTAAATGTGGTCTAAGCGTTAGATAATATTATAGGGTTTCAGTCTCTGGCTGACCGACTGTGCCGCGACGTACTTGGTCGCGCTCTATCGACTCAAACAACGCTTTAAAGTTACCTTCACCAAAGCCATCGGCATAATCACCTTTACGCTGAATAAACTCAAAGAACACTGGGCTACCCAAAATAGTTTCAGAGAAAATCTGTAGTAGCAGACGCGGTGCACCGCCCTCTGTCGTACCGTCTAACAAGATACCGCGCGTTTGCAAGTCGGCGACATTTTCACCATGGTTTGGTAAGCGCTCGCTCAGCATTTCATAGTAGGCTGCATTTGGTGCGGTCATAAGCGGAATACCAGCCGCTTTTAGCTTATCGATACTGGCAAACAAGTCATCACTGGCTAGCGCAATATGTTGAATACCTTCGCCATTGAAGTGCATTAGGTACTCTTCGATTTGACCACCGCCCTGTTTGGCTTCTTCATTCAGTGGAATACGGATTTTGCCATCAGGTGCGGTCATGGCTTTACTGGTTAGTCCTGTGTACTCACCTTTGATATCAAAGTAACGAATCTCGCGGAAATTAAAGATACGCTCATAGAATTTTGCCCAATACGCCATGCGTCCACGATAGACGTTGTGCGTTAAATGGTCGATAACTTTGAAGCCATAGCCGACAGGGTTTCTGTCGATATCTGCAAAGAACTCAAAGTCGACGTCATAGATAGATTCGCCATCTTTATAACGGTCAATCAAATAGATTAGTGAGCCGCCAATGCCTTTAATAGCAGGCAATCTAAGCTCCATCACCCCAGTTGGTACATCTACTGGCTGCGCGCCCATTTCAACCGCACGCTCATACGCTTTTTTGGCATCTTTTACCCGAAAGCCCATGCTACAAGCACCAGCGCCATGCTCTTCAACGAAGTAACTGGCTTGGCTTTTTGGTTCGCGGTTTAGGATAAGGTTGATATCACCTTGACGATATAGAGCAACGTCTTTCGAACGGTGATTGGCGACATGGGCAAAACCAAGCTGCTTAAACAATGCGTCGACTGCATCAGGCTGCGGAGAAGCAAACTCGACAAAATCAAATCCATTTAGTCCCATTGGGTTATCAAATAAATCTGCCATTGTAATTATCCTTAATTTCAATTGATGGTAAAAAGTCAGTTATTAGCGAAAGTCTATAAAACGATTAATAATCAATCTTTATTGTTGACGTTGTATTTATATTAGATTAGCTTTATTTATAAGACTAATTGTTTTTTATGATTTATTTATCAGGTTTACTTATGAATATCAGCATTCGCCAATTGACCGCATTTATCAAAGTCGCTGACAACGGCAGTTTTACTCGTGCCAGCGAACAGATGTGTTTGACTCAATCTGCTGTTAGTGGATTGATTAAAGAACTAGAGACTGGCCTCGGTATCGTGTTGTTTGATCGCACCACTCGCCAGTTGTCTCTGTCAGCAGTAGGACGGCACCTACTACCACAAGCGCGGCGTATCTTGAATGAAATGCAGCTTTTTGAAAATGAAGCAAGTAGCTTGACCAGCTTGGCCCAAGGTCAGGTGCGCTTGGCGGTATCACAGTTTGCAGCATCTTCCCTACCTGCCGTCATTGCCCAGTTTGCCAAAGAATATCCAAATATCGGCGTCTCACTATTGGATTGTTCAGCAGAAAACTTGCTCAAGCATATTCAAGATATCGAAGTCGATTTAGGCGTTGGCACCGAGCTTGGCTTTATAGAAACTGAAGATGACATCAGGGCTGACTTATTATATCAGCTACCATTTTGCGTGGTTATGCCAGACAATCATGCACTGGCACAAAGAGACGAAATTACTTGGCAAGATTTATTAGAAACGCCACTAATTACCTTACAAGGTCCGTTCCTAGATCAAGTAACCGCAGAGCTCGACGACTCTATCTCCGCTCACGTTCAACAAGCTCGATACAAGGTGAACTTTATGTCCACCGCGCTTGAGATGACGCGCCAAGGCTTTGGTATCACGCTGTGTCTGCCCTATATGCCTGAAGTTATTGATTGGGTCAGCGCCAATGGTCTGCTGATGCGACCACTCACTCAACCAGTTAAAATGCGGCAATTTTTTATCTATCAACGTGCTTCACGGGCGCTCTCTCCGGCGACCATTGCTTTTAAGCAGTTCTTGCAAACCTATTTTGCGTCTCATTATAACGACCTACATCACTCTGAATCATCGTCTAACGAATGACGTATAGCATGTCAAATGCGCTTGATAGATGGATAAACAATCTATTTGGCTATTTATTTTATTAATTGCCTCATATAACCCACTCTCGTGTTGAGTTCAGCCGCGATTTGCTCTATGATTTTCGGCTGCTCGATTTATATTTTTATAAGGAAATGGCATGTTTGAACGTATCGATTATTACGCTGGTGATCCAATCTTAGGTCTTATGGAAAAATACTCAGCAGATAGCAATCCTAACAAGGTCAATTTAGGTATTGGTATTTATTATGATGAGAATGGCGTATTGCCTGTACTCGACTGTGTAAAAACAGCCGAAGAGCGTATTGCTGATCCTATCGCACCGCGTCCATACCTACCAATGGCAGGTCTGCCAGGCCACCGTAAAGGCTGTCAGGAATTACTGTTTGGTAAAAACGCCCAGATTTTAAAAGATGGCTTGGTCGCTACTATCGCTACAATCGGTGGTTCTGGCGCGTTGAAAGTTGGTGCTGAATTTATTCATGACTGGTTCCCACAAGCTAAGTGCTATGTGAGCGATCCTACATGGGGCAACCATATTGCTATCTTTGAAGGCTCTGATGTAGAAGTCGGTAAATACCCATACTACGACAAAGCCAACAGCAGCATCAAATTTGATGAAATGATTGCGTTTTTTGAAACATTAAACAAAAATGACGTCGTCTTGCTACACCCATGCTGTCATAACCCAACCGGTATGGATTTGACCCAAGCGCAATGGGATACTGTACTCAACGTCGTGAAGGCGCGTGAGCTAATTCCATTCATGGACATCGCTTATCAAGGGTTTGGCGAAGACATGGACAGCGATGCTTACGCTATTCGTAAAGCGGTTGAGATGGGCTTGCCATTGTTTGTTAGCAACTCATTCTCTAAAAACTTGTCGCTATACGGTGAGCGTGTCGGTGGCCTATCAGTTGTATGCCCAACCGTAGACGAAACCGAGCGCGTATTCGGTCAGCTAAATGCGACCGTACGCCGTATCTACTCAAGCCCGCCATCACATGGTGGACGTGTGGTCGATATCGTTATGAACGATGAAACACTACATGAGCAGTGGGTTGGCGAAGTTTATGCAATGCGCGACCGTATCAAAGCGATGCGCCTAAAGCTAAAATCGGTATTAGAAGCTAAAATCCCTAACCGTAACTTTGATTACATCACTCGTCAAAACGGTATGTTTAGCTTTACTGGCTTGACGCCTGAGCAAGTCGAACGCCTACAGACCGAGTTTGGTATCTATATAGTCTCTAACTCACGTATGTGTGTAGCTGGACTGAATACCAGCAACATCGACTATGTGGCCAATGCGATGGCAGACGTCCTAAAAGACTGATTAAACCACGTAAGCCATGTTACTCAATATGTAACTTTATAAAAAATGAACGCGGATAAGAAAGGCTGAGCGATTGCTCGGCCTTTTTTGTGCCTAGCATTTAATCAAAATTATTTCGTCAAAATCATCTAGTCAGAACCGTTTAGCTAAAACCCTTTAGTCAAAACAACGACAACCACTTTTCAAAGTAGCTTTTCACAAAAGACGTTGGACGTTTCATAAAAAACTTGCAATCCATATATCAATAAATTACATTATACGTAAGTTATTAATTATAACGTAATTCATAATTTATATTAGCAAGGAGCAAATCATGTCAACGACTGACAGCACCCTCACCTCTTTTATCGATATCGCTACTGACTCTGACTTTTCTATTCACAATCTCCCTTATGGCATCTTTAGCGAAACCAAAGACGCTGCTGGTGATAACAAGCGCCGTGCAGGCGTTGCCATTGGTGAGCATGTACTGGATCTATCTGTACTCGAAGCCGAAGGATTATTAAGTTTAGACGGTGGTCCGTATTTTGACCAATCCACGCTAAATGCTTTTATTAATTCTGGTCGAGAAAATTGGACGCAGGCACGCTCGACTATTCAAACGCTACTATCTAATGACAATGACACGTTACGTGACAATGCCGACTTGCAAAAAAAGGCGCTGTTTAAACAAGCAGACGTCACCATGCACCTGCCAGTACAAGTACCGGGCTTTACCGATTTTTATTCATCGAAAGAGCACGCGACCAATGTCGGCACCATGTTTCGTGATCCAAACAACGCCCTGCTACCTAACTGGACCGAAATGCCAGTTGGCTATAACGGACGCGCCAGTACCGTCATTGTTAGCGGGACGGATATCGTACGTCCATCTGGTCAGCTAAAGCCTAGCCCTGATGAGCGTCCTATCTTCTCAGCCTGTAAGCGCTTAGATTTTGAGCTAGAGACCGCCTTTGTCGTTGGTAAAGGTAATCATATCGGTCAGCCAATCGCCGTAGATGATGCCGCTGATCATATCTTTGGCATGGTGTTGCTCAATGACTGGTCAGCCCGAGATATCCAAAAATGGGAATACGTGCCATTAGGTCCATTTAATGCCAAGACCTTTGCCTCCGAGGTTTCTCCTTGGATTGTCACTATGGATGCATTGGCTCCGTTTAAAACAGCTTGCCCAACTCAAGAACCCAAGCCCCTCGCTTATTTAAATGAAAAATCGAGCGATAACAGCTTTGATATCAATCTGTCAGTTGAGTTACTACCTGAAAATTCGGAAACAGCGACAGTCATTTGTGAGACCAACTTCAACTTTGCAGCCAGTGATGGTGTGGTGGGTAAGCTGCTGTGCCATTGACCAGTACATGTATT
>CAJXUF010000189.1 GCA_913061175.1 uncultured Psychrobacter sp. | reverse complement strand
GAGATGTGTATAAGAGACAGGGCGTAGACAGCACTGGTACGCCGACTGGCACTATTTGCCAGTGTCACCGCTTCTGTCGTAATAGTGGCAATACGTCCACCGCCCGCCAATAGAGTTGGTAAGTACTGACCAAAGCTGATCGCTAGACCGAGCGCAATGGCAATTAAAATAGGGGCAAATAACTGCGGCAGTTTTATCTGAAAGAACACCTTGATGGGTGCAGCGCCAAGGCTAGCGGCCACATGAGCGAAACGTGAGTCTAAGCGTCGGTAGCTACTGGCCAATGACAAAAACACGTACGGTAGCACGAATAAAAGATGGGCGAATGCCACGTTAAAAAATTCTGATTGATGATTGGCCAACTGCTGTAACCATACCAAGCCAAATAAAAACGCGATACTTGGCACCAAGAGCGGTAAGTAAATAATAAAACTGGTGAAGTGTGACAGTGGTTTAGCACTCAGTTGCTCAGCTTCCAAGCATAGCAAAGTCAGAAAAACAGCAAAGGCAGTACTGACGGCCCCAATGCTAAGCGTATTGACCAATGGTGTGCTCATTTGAGTAAAGGCACTTTGAAAGTGTAATAGTACGAATTGCTCTGGTAGCATCGCCGGAAACCGCCAAAATCCTGCAAATGCCCATAACACAAGACCAGAGAGCGACAGTAGCATAAAACTAATCACGCCTACGGTAAGTATAGCGGTAACTTTTTGCCAGATAGCATCTGCATAATGACGCTTGCCATTGACTGATGAAACATTAAAGATTGCCTTGATAGTTTTTTCACCGGCCAACCAAAAAGCGACTAAACCTGCTGTCAGTACGAGCTGCAATAATGCGCCTGCTGATGCTTTGATACGTAATGTCAGGTCAACATCGTTAAACCATTGTATGATAGAAACAGCAAGCGTTGGAGGTGTGTTAGGACCTAATATCAATGGCATCTCGACACTCGCACTGGCATAGGCAAGCACTGCTAAAATAGGTAAACGTAGAAAAGGATATAGCAGAGGCAAGACCGCCTTAAAAAAGGCAGTAATTGGGTAATAACCTAAATTGAGTGCAACAGTATATTGTTGGCGCAGTTTTTTGCCAAGCTCAGGCTGAGCAAGTGCGCCCAGTGCCATTAATAATAAAAACGGCAGCTCCTTTAAGGTTAAACCCAAGATGATACTGATACCGTATGGATCATGCGGAAACATACCATCGGGTGCCATCTCCCAACCAGTTAGCCACGGAGAGATAAGCCGTGCAAACATACCTGACGGCGCAATCAAAAACCCAACGGCAATGGCTGCGGCAGCATGAGGAATGACCAAGATAGGACTTAATAAATGCTCAATACGCTGCAACCAAACACTGTTAAAAAACGCGGCCAATATCATTAAGGCAATGACAAAAGCGAGTAGGGTGCTGATAAGTCCTGTAGCAAGACTTAAGGCAGCCATCTGCGTGATGCCAGGCGTTTGCCATAGGTCTATAAACCCTTGCAGGTTCAGAGTCGTTTTTTCTAGGGCAGGAAGCCAGCTTAGGGCAGGCAATAGAACACAGATAAGGCCACAGAGTACCGGTAATATTAATATAAGAATTAAGATTTTGGGGCTAAAAGACACGATACGCGTAAAAAGATCTTTTTTCTCAAGCGTAATAGGCTTAGGGCTATCACCTTTTTTCGTTATTTTATCAAAACCTTGGCTCACGGACTCACCCCATAACGTGCTTGCCAGCCTTGCTGGGTGGCCTCTACCCAGCTTGGATGCGGCTCGCTTACCGTGCGTTTAACACTATCAAAGGGCAGGGCGCTTGGATGGGGCTGCTTGGTTTTGAATAATGCTTGTTGTGCAGGGCTAAGTGTAGATTGAACCAGTACGCTTTTGTCACCCCATACCGAAGGGGTTTGTTTTTTTGCTTGGGCTTCTGGACTCATCAAAAAGTTGGCTACTAATTGTGCCGCCTGAGGATGGCTAGCATTATAAGGAATGGCGACAAAATGAGTATTGCTTAAGCTGCCGTCACTCATCGCATAGCTGCGAATGCTCTGGGGTAAGTCATAGCGCTGTACGGCTGCAGGAACTTCTGGTGCTGAAAAGGCAAACGCAAGACTCAGCTCCGTATCATCGACCAAGCGCCGCATCTGCGCACCTGTCTGCACGAACTGCTCGCCATTACGCCATAAGGTTGGATGAAAGTCATCCAAAAACGCCCACAGTGGGTCTAATACGAGTGCGGTGTTTTCTTCAGTGGCAGGCAAGTTAAGCTGTGCACTAGTGTTTTTACCCGTTTGAGCGTCTTGTCGTTCATGTAGCATGACTAAGACGTACTTTAAGAAACTCATACCCAAAAAATCAGGCGGCTTTGGGTAGCTAAAGCGGCCAGGGTTTTGTGCTGTCCAAGCGGTTAGCTTAGTTAGCGTTGTTGGCGGTTTACTGGTCGATAAGCTGTCGTAATAGAACGTCAGAGAGGCTTGTCCCCATGGTGCTTCCATGCCGTTGGTCGGCACACCAAAGTCGAAATTTACAGTTGGATTATTGTCCGGATCAGTCAACGCAAAATTGGGCAGTTTATTGGCCCATTGTTTGAGTAATAACGAATTTTCACTCATGGTGGCAAAGTTAGCACCATTAATCCAGACCAAATCAACACTGCCTTGATCATCATTATGAGCAGACTTTTCTGCGAGTACCTGACTGACTGCTTCACTGGTGTCGCTCAATTTAACATGGACTAAGTTGATATTATATTTATCATCGACTTGATCGGCGACCCATTGTAGATAGGCGTTAATCTGTGGGTCGCCGCCCCATGCATAGAAATAAACGTCTTGGTTGCTGCCTTGGGCTTCTATCTGTTGCCAAGGTGATAAGTCTTGGTTAATATTGGCAGTAGTTGGCGATGCTGTGCTTGCTGATATACCAATACAAATGCTCATCACCATAGCGTAGGTGCTATATCGCGTAAGACGTTTGAGCATCGGTAAAGTGGTAATAACGCGCATTCAAATTTCCGTTATGATTTAAATGTTAGTAAAGCTGGTAAAGATTTCATAGCCTGCCATGTCAAACCAAACAGATATCACAAAATCTAAACCAGCTTTATTGGAGTCTTTTAACACTTTGCTGCTAATTGCATCATTTAATGACGTTGATCAGAAAACTGCCATTAATTAACTATCATTAACTAACAGCCATTAGCTAACCGCGTCGCCAAGTATGGTATTTTTCTAACCAACTCAATACGGTCTCAGGCGCATGAGCACGTTTCCACTCACCAGCGGCGTATTTGTTGCCTTCAGCCCAAGTAGGATAGCTATGAATGGTGCCCAATATCTTATTGAGACCCAGACCGTGTTTCATGGCCAGTACAAACTCTGCGATTAGGTCGCCTGCATGTTCAGAAACCACCGTAACGCCAAGTATTTTGTCTTTACCTTTTGGCGTAATGACTTTAATAAAGCCTTTAGCCGCGCTATCCGTAATGGCACGATCCAGCTCTTCAAACTCAAAACGAGTAATCTCGTAATCGATGCCTTTATCAATGGCTTCTTGCTCGTTAATACCGACACGAGCGACTTCTGGGTCGATAAACGTCACCCAAGGAATGACACGATAATCTACTTTAAACTTCTTCAGGTTGCCAAATAAACCATTGACCGCAGCGTACCAACCCTGATGGGCAGCGACATGAGTAAACTGGTATGGACCAACAATATCGCCTGCAGCAAAAATATTGGGATATAACGTCTCGAGATATTCATTGGTTACGATCGTACGATTGGTTTCGATACCCAGCGCCTCTAAACCATAACCTTCAAGGCGTGCGCTACGACCAACGGCACAAAGAAGCTCATCATACTCGATATCGATTTCTGTTTCATTGTGTTTGACGATAATGTATTTTTTACCATCACGCATCTCGCAGCGCATTGCTTGATGTGAGGTCAAAATATTGACACCGCTATCAGTGAGCGATTGGTGAGCAAAGGTAGACACTTCGAGGTCTTCTTTACCCATAATGCGATCGCTCATCTCAATTTGCGTCACATTAGAACCCAGTCGAGCAAAGCTTTGCGCAAGCTCGCTACCGATTGGTCCACCGCCCAGTACTACTAGCTTTTTCGGGGCTTCTTCTAACTCAGCAAACTTGGTCCATAGCGTGTCACTGGTTACGTAGCCTGTTTCTTCTATACCTGGTAGAGGCGGTACAAATGGGCGAGCGCCCGTGGCAATGACAATGGTACGCGCTGTTAGGGTCTGCATGCCGCCGTCATTTAGTTGAATCTCTACTGTCCACGGGTCAATCAATTTGGCATAGCCTTTGACCACATCGACGCCCAGATTGGTATAACGCTCAACGCTATCGTGCGGTGCGATATCAGCCACTACTTGCTGCACGCGTGCCATCACTTTTTTGAACGAAAACTGCGGTACAGTGTTCTCTAGACCGTAGTTTTCACCATGGCGAATTTGATCAGCGATTTTTGCGCTTTTAATGATGGCCTTACTAGGTACACAGCCATAATTTAGACAATCACCACCCATCTCACCTGCTTCAATCAGCGTGACTTTTGCTTTGACGGCAGCAGCAATGTAGCTTGTAACCAATCCTCCAGCGCCTGCGCCAATCACAATCATATTGCGATCGAACTTTTTAGGTTTGGTGTGGTTTTTATAAACACGGCGTTTTTTAAACATGTTCAACACTCCTTTTGCTATTAATGGGAAGAAACCTAATAACGCAAACGAGACAATTAAGTTGAAAGACAAAATACCCGATAAGCTGTCTATCTGTGCCAGCTGTGTCCCTGCATTGACGAAGACAAAGGTCCCAGCCAGCATACCGATTTGACTGACCCAGTAATAAGTCCATGTTTTAATAGACGTTACACCCATCAATAGGTTAATCAAAAAGAATGGAAATATGGGTACCAGACGCAAGGTAAATAAATAAAATCCACCTTCTTTTTCGACGCCTGCATCAATAGCTGCCAACCGCTCAGGAAAGCGCTGTTTGATGGTGTCACGCAGTAGATATCGCGATGCCAAGAAGGCAATGGTAGCACCAATACTCGATGCAAATGAAGCAACGAGTAAGCCCTGAACCAAACCAAATAGCGCACCAGCGGCTAGCGTCAAAATCGCAGCGCCTGGTAAGGAGAGGGCAGTAACGACAACATATAGTAAGAAAAACCCACCGATAATCAACAGCGGTGACTGCGCTTTGTATTCATTAAATTGCGCCATCGACCCTTTTAAGCCATCAAGCGTCAATAATTGATTTAGGTCAAAATAAAAAAAGCTTGCCGCTAATATCAATATTAATAGTATTAAAAATATTCTTTTAATCATGGAAAATCCGGCCAAATAAGGGAGCGAAGGCTAAAATCGTAGTTATTGCTCAAACAGTAGAATGCTCATCATCTGAATAACTAAACTTAAGTAACTATATTTAAGTAACTATATTTAAGCTGTCTCTTATACACATCTCCGAGCCCACGAGACGGACTCCT
>CAJXUF010000188.1 GCA_913061175.1 uncultured Psychrobacter sp. | reverse complement strand
CTGCATATCGTCGGCAGCGTCAGATGTGTATAAGAGACAGCTTAAAAATATAGTGTCAAATACAGTGTTTGTGCAGCGTCTATACAATATTGAGCGACTATTGAGTGGCTTTAACTGTTTGGCTCTATAATAAATAAGGGCTGGGCATACTCTACGACATCACCTTCATCGACCAAAATCTCTTTAAGCGTACACGCAGTTTCTGCTTTGACCTCGTACATCATTTTCATGGCTTCAATGATGCATAGTGTCTGCCCTACTTCCACCTTATCTTCTACCTGAAAAAACACTTCTGCTGTCGGCTCAGAGCGAAGATAAAACGTACCTAGCATAGGCGCTATTACTTGGGCTTTCTCCACCTCTGTAGTCACAGTTTCATCACTACGATTACTGTCTACATTGGTATTATTATCCGTACTGTTTTGAGTGGTTTCGGTTTGAGACTCTGAATGAGACGCCTTCGGGTTGGAAGTATTAGCGATATGATTGCCACTACTTTGGTTGTCGTCAGATTGGCAAACGATAGAAATACGTGCATCACCATCAGTGACTTCTAAAGATTTTATATCGGCGCATTCTGCAAGTTTGATCAGTTTTTCTAGATCCGTGAAATTGATATTCATATGATTGGCTATTCCGTTAGAGTGAAAGTGAACAATTATTTTTTATAAAAAATTCGTACCTATTGATGTATGTAGTGTGTGATTGTTGAACGATATGTGACAATTTATTGATTGGCTTATTAAAATAATAGTTTGAAATCAATTATCTCTATGCGTATTAAAAGTGCTGTTGTCATCAGAAATTATAGAACTGCCAAGTCTTCATCTCTTGGGTCACAGATAAACATATGTCCTGGTGAATGCGTTATCATCAGTTCTGGCTTACTAGTCATAGCGATACTTTGCGGCGTCACACCGCAAGCCCAAAATACAGGGACTTCGCCTTCTTTTATGATGGTTGCATCACCAAAATCAGGCGCATGAATGTCGGTTATACCGATGACACTAGGGTCTCCGATATGAATAGGCGCGCCGTGGACTTGCGGAAATCGAGAGGTGGCTTGGACGGCTCTGGTGATTAATGGATAAGGTATAGGTCGCATGCTAACCACCATTTTCCCATGAAACTGTCCTGCAGGCTCAGTCTCTATGTTTGTGATATACATTGGCACATTGTGATTGTCTTCGATATGTCTGATAGGAATAGACGCATTTAGCATGGCAGACTCAAAGGAAAAACTGCATCCTAAAAGAAAGCAGACCAAATCCTCTCTCCAGTAGTCTTTTATATCTGACACCTCAGCCACTAATTCGCCAAATTTGTATATCCGATACTTTGGGACATCAGATCTCAAGTCTGCGCCTTTTGCCATGAGACGTGGCTCTGAGTTACCGACATCTGTTACATCTAAAATAGGACAAGACTTTGGGTTTCTTTGTGCAAACAATAAAAAATCATAGGCCAAATTTTTGGGCACTATGACTAGGTTTGCTTGTATATGACCTTTACACATGCCGGAAGTCGGCTTGTTAAGTTCATTTTTACTGATTAACGCTCTGACCTCTGTCGGCGTCATATTTGCTAAATCTAACATTATTACAACCTCTTACGCTTTATTATTTTTAGCAGATAAAAGTTTATGATTTGTTTTATATTGGTATGGCTATTTATAACTTTATTTCATATACCGAGAACTATGATTATCGTTATGTAACTTATCAGAACACCTTCGATATGACAAGATATGAATACAGAAATATGTGATGAATATGATGAGTGATCTTCTTGAACGCACAGTTAAGGATGCAAATTGAACTATGAATAATGTCAAAAAAAAGGGCTCAAGCGTCGAGCGAGTTTTGCAAATCGTAGAAGTATTGGCCAAATCTGCTAAGCCTATGGGCGTTATTGATTTAGCAGAAACATTGGACATCCCTGTACCTAGTATGTACCGATTGTTAAATCAGCTACAACCGCTTCAATTTGTCCAATTAGATTTGCATGGAAAAGTAACCTGCGGAAAAAGAACGCATGACCTAGCTTTAGACCTGTGGAAAAACAGTCCTTTTAAAGCAGAAAGGTTGGCGATATTACAACAGCTTTCTGCCAAAATTGGTGAGTCGGTAGGGATTGCGGTGTTGCAAGGCTTAGAAGTGGTGTATATCGATCGTGTGATATCTGACTGGCCTGTCCAAATACAGTTACCTACCGGAACCAATATACCTATCTGGGCCTGTGCCAGTGGTAAATTACTATTGACGCAGTTGGCAGATAATAAGTGCGAGCGTATTGTAGAAAAACTATCGTTACAGGCGCTCACGACCCATACTCAGACTGACAAAAAACAACTCATGACGTCCATTTCTGAAGTACGTAAGACACAGGTAGGGACAGATAATGAAGAGTTTATTCCTGGTATGGTCGCCTGTGCTGTCCCGATTCCGAATGGTGAACAGCCCGCATTTGCTACGGTATTTACTCATAGTCCTACCGTCAGAAAATCTTTGGATGAGCTACTGAGCTATGTGCCTGTCATGAAAGAAGCTGCCAATGAGCTATCTGTTATTTTCAATCAGGAATATAATGAGTAGCCTGTCATAACATGCTATAACGATTGTATCTCAAGCCTCTTAGGTGTCGATACGAATATGAATGTAATGAGGTTGTAGATAGCACACACTTCCCTTACATCAACGCTCATTTCCTACTTTTATCCTCTCAACCAAGAAGTCGACGGCGGCTTTTACTTTTGGTACTAGATAGCGCTGCTTTTGATACAGCAAATATACAGCCATATCAGCATGCTGCGTGATTGCTAATGGATGCTCAAATTTAATCTCTTGCAATGCGCCTGACTCAAGATATGAGGATAGTGCCCACCGAGTGGACATCAAAATCCCTTCACCATTACAAGCCTTTTTTGCTAGCCATGGTCCATTGTTTGAAATTGCCACTGCAGGTCCTGAGACATCATGCCACTGATCGTCCACATAGCAGAGCCAGGGCGTTGGCCCGTTTGGTGCTTTAAAATACAGGCCTTTATGTTCCTTTAATTCCATCACATGACTAGGTTCGCCATGCATCTCTAAATAACTGGGCGACGCAACCGGTATAAACCCATTGTCCATGAGCCTAATGGCAAGCACTCGCTCATTTGGTGCATAACCCCCGCGAATCGCAATATCGACATCGTCACGTCCTAATGCCGATAGCTCATCACTGAGACTAACATCCAATACAATCTCTGGGTATAACTTACCAAACTCATCCAACAGTGGTAGCAGTATTTTTTCACCAAAACCCACCATAGAGCTGATGCGTAAGCGTCCCATCGGCGTCGTTTGATAGCTGCGTACTGTTTCTTTGCTTTGCTCGAGCTGATCCAATACTTGCTGCATATCGTCATAATAAACCTGCCCTACTTCGGTCAATTTAACGATTCGAGTCGAGCGCTTTAACAGTGTCGCGCCCAAGCTCTTTTCTAAATCAGATACTCGTCTTGATAGTGAGGATGGCGGCACTTTGAATGCATTTGCCGCCTTAGTAAAACTGCCCGTTTCTACGACTTTGCTGAAATACTTGATGGCACGTAATTGATCCAACTGACCTCTCCATTTAGATGAATATTTAAGTATTTTCGCTTTATTATTGTCTTAAAAGCAATAGTGATTCACGTTATTCCTTATATATAACCACATTAAAACCAGTAATAATGTGTTTAAGTTAGGGCGTGCTTGATATTCGACCATGGCACTGACAGAGACTATTTTTTAGACAGTTCGACGTTAAAAATAGTAAGTTTAGTCATTCTAAGCGTCTATGTTTTAACAATGAAGTGGCAAAAAATAGTCCTGTCTCCTTCTGTTTATATTGGAGCTGATGCTAAAACTGCCCCATACTGTGTTGTAAATCTAGTTAAGGCACGAGCATTACCGTCGTTTTACGCCTTGTCTGGAACCGTTTTAGCAATCAGCAGTGCCTATTTGTGAATATCAAACACGCCCTAAACGTTGCAATGAAAACACGATTAAAAATAACTTTTACGTCAACAATGGAAGAATGACTTATGATTACTTTGCACGGCTTTGCTGCAAGCAACTATTACAACATCGTAAAACACGCTCTTTTATATAAGGGCATTCCGTTCCAAGAGGACCTTTTGTACGCTGGTAGTGATGATCTACTGACCGTCAGTCCAGTGGGTAAAGTACCCGCAATCACCATGCCTGACGGTTTTAATCTGTCAGAATCTAATGTGATTTGTGACTTCCTTGAAGAAACATATCCTGAAAAGCCGCTATATCCTACTGATGCAGCAGAACGCGCGACTGTACGTCAGATTATGAAAATAGCAGAGCTTTACTTTGAGCTACCAAGCCGCCGACTGATTCCATATGTATTTTCTGGTACTCAAGCACCTAACGCAATCAAAGAGGAAGTTCGTCAAGTATTGGGCCGCGGTATTATTGCCATGAATCGCTTATGTAAATTTTCGCCTTGGGTTGCAGGTGAGCAATTCACCATGGCTGACATCTATGTGCATCACGTCAACACTATTGTCAACGCTTTTGGAGCGACTCAGCTTGAGTGGGATGTACTGGCAGAGGTGGACGGCATGAAAGAATGGAACAAAGCCATGAGTGAAACCGACATTGCAAAAAGTGTTCAGGCAGACAGTCAAGCAAATATGCCTGAATTTATGCAACACGTCAAAGCTCAAATCCAAGCCGCAAACGCTAAATAACCTGTGGCAATGTGGCCACTAAAAATGAGCCTCATTAAGAAAACTACTAAAACTCGATAATCTAAAGAAAGGCCAATACCATAAAGGGATTGGTCTAAAAAATCTAACTATTTGCAGGAGCAAACCTTATGACCGATAAAAATATCCAACTGACCTCAACCATCAGCGAAGACAACAAACTAACCTTGGCTCTACAAGAAATTGATATGCCAACGCCAGGTGCCGACGAAGTCGTTGTTCGTATTGAAGCCGCCCCATTGAACCCATCTGATTTAGCCGTTCTATTCAGCGTCGCTGATATGTCAACTGCCGCGCAATCAGGCACAGATGAGAACCCAGTTATCACCGCTGACGTGCCAGCTAAGTTTATGCCATCTGTCAAAACTCGCGTTGGCAAAGACACGCCAGTCGGTAACGAAGGCGCTGGTACAGTCGTAGCGGCAGGATCATCTGATGCTGCACAAGCATTAATGGGCAAAACTGTTGCTGTGATCGGTGGTGGCACGTATCGTCAATATCATTGTGTCAATGTCCAAAGCTGCTTAGAACTAAAAGAAGGCACCACAGCAAAAGAAGGTGCTTCTTCTTTTGTGAATCCACTTACCGCTCTTGCCATGGTTGAAACCATGCGTGCTGAAGGCCACAAAGCCATCGTACATGCGGCTGCCGCTTCTAGCCTTGGTCAAATGCTAAACCGTATCTGTATGGCAGACGGTGTTGATTTGGTGAATATCGTCCGTAAAGACTCGCAAGAAAAGCTATTGCGCGATATGGGCGCAAAATACGTGGTGAACTCAAGCAGCGACACGTTCCTTGCTGATTTGACCGCTGCAAT
>CAJXUF010000187.1 GCA_913061175.1 uncultured Psychrobacter sp. | reverse complement strand
CGAGATAGGAGTCCGTCTCGTGGGCTCGGAGATGTGTATAAGAGACAGGTTTTGGACAATCAAGCGAAGTTGAGGATTTTGGTATCGTTGATGACCGTGATGATATGACACGGCTAAAAAACTACTTAGATGCGCATCCTGTGCAAGTCTTGCTTGGCATTCATAGCAACGCATTGCCTGACCGCGGTACGCTACGCAAACTGGATCAAATCGCTGCTCATGCCAAAGATGGGCTTATCGTACAGCTGCTTGGTGATAATAGCGCTTCTACAAGATTGACTGATACGCGTACGGATGATGAGCCGTCAGACAAACAAACGGTTCGCTATCAACAGTGGCAAACGGTTCTTTCTGCACGAAAGATTGGCTTGGTTGATATAGATGCTTAATACATCCTAATTTTTAACCTATTACTTTCAATCTGTTGTTCATATATGAACTTATCATTATGACTCGCATGATATATTGATAGCTGTGACGTCATATCAAGACGACAAGGATGTTTTATAGTGGCTAGGAGCCCAAGATGGCAGCAGACAATTCTCTTATGACCCTAGGTCAGTATGGTCAACTATTGGATGGTTACCGAGAGGCGTTAAACCAAAGTATCTTAACGGCTGCGCCAGAGTCGTGGCAGCCAATGCTAGTGAGCATTCTACCCGCGTATTGGCAAGAGTGGCTGCTACCGCTGGCTGGCGGTCCATTTTTCTTGTTATTTTTGGCAGAATGGTTCTATCAGTCCAAGCGCGGCAATAGTAAAAGCTTTAGTTGGTGCCGTGCGATGACCAATTTTAGTTTGGGCGGCTCTTATCTAGGGTTTGAATTGATTGTCCAAGCGCTTATCGTCATACCTATCTGCTTATGGTTATATCAATATCGCTTATTTACTATTGAGGTGACATGGCTCACCGCCATCCCTATATTCGTCGCGGTTGAGTTTAGCTACTATTGGTTCCATCGCGCGTCACACCGTATGAATTGGTTTTGGTCAGCGCATGTCGTGCACCATTCAGATGACCATATGAATCTGTCCACCGCCATGCGTCAAAGCTTGCTGTACTCGGTGACGGGCTGGTGGTTATTCTTTGTGCCGTTGATGCTACTTGGTGTACATCCTGTCTGGGTATTCTTCTTTTATGCGTTAGATTTGATTTATCAATTCTTTATCCATACCGAAACCGTGGGGAAATTTCCAAAATGGGTTGAGTATGTCTTTGATACCCCATCCAATCACCGCGCCCATCATGGCACCAATAACGAATATATTGACCAAAACTATGGCGGCGTTCTCATTATTTTTGATCGTTGGTTTGGCACTTATGTAGAAGAAGATACCGTCAACAATCCCGTTAAATACGGTGCCGTTGGTGAAGCCAGCCACGATAATATCATTAGCCTAATATTTGGGGTCTTTTACCGTATGTGGCAGCGGTTCTTTCGTGCCAAAGGGCTTAAGAAAAAGCTAAAGGTACTGCTGCGTCCACCTAGTGCTGTCTAATATAGTCAATTCTCTATAAATTGGATACGGTGTCAGTCTCGCTTAGCCTACTATTTGTAGTACTTTCATTCGTCTTCCTTGTATCCAAACTATATTGAACCGACTAGAGTATGATTATAAATGCGTAGATTACGATTTATGATATAGGCACTACGCATTCATAACCGATACCGAAACAGATTTGTTTTACAATAAATGGCTACTATGTATTTCAGTCATCAATAAATATAAGACGTTACTATGAATAATGACAATAAAAATAATCATGAGAGTAATAAGCCTGCAGGTCTCTTTGCAGACAAGGCTTATGAGCCGACCCCTGATGTTTCAAGCACTTCTTCAGACAACACATCAAAATACACAGTAGCTCAGTCAATAGCTACTCAGGATAATCAACCTGTATCAACCGAAGCATCAGCAACGAAAGCACCAGCGTCAAAGATGACAAAGAAAACGATTGCCAGTGGTGAACCGCTTAAATTGGCGGTCGTCGGTCATACCAATACGGGCAAAACCTCTATATTGCGCACGTTATTGCGAGACGTATATTTTGGTGAAGTCAAAAATGAAGCTGCAACCACACGTCACGTCGAGCAAGCACAGCTGACAGACAGCCGAACTGGTGAGGTGCTGATAGCGTTATACGACACACCTGGTCTAGAAGATGCTTCAGGGCTTATGGACTGGCTAGAAGACAACACTGCCAGTCGCCGTGATGGTATTGAGCGCCTGCAGCAGTTTTTGGCGGCGGATATTGCTCAAGGTTCAGACAGCTATGACTTGCCCTATGATTATAGCCAAGAAGCCAAAGTAATTCGTCAGCTGCTGACAAGTGATATGGCCATTTACGTGGTAGATGCTCGTGAGCCTGTATTGGGTAAATATAAAGATGAGCTAGCGATTTTGTCTTGGGCTGCGATTCCTGTGATGCCCGTTTTTAATTTTACCGACAGTCAGAATGCCAATATTGACGACTGGCAGACGATGCTGGCAAGACGCAATCTGCATATTTCAACGCGTTTTGATTCGGTCGCGTTTGAGTTTGAGGATGAGATGCGCCTATGGAAAAACCTAGCAACCATGCTCACCCACTCTGAGATGCTTGAGCAGTTGATGCAACGTCGAACGGAGGATTGGGCGCAGCTGTATGATGAGGCCAATATCATCATCGCTGATTTTTTACTAAATGTTGCTGCCTTTGTACGCGAGATCAATGAAGATGACGACCCACTTCCTGTCTTAGAACAAATGCAAGAAGCGGTCAGGCAAAGTGAGCGTGCGATGCAGCATAACTTACTTAACCTTTATAAGTTTTATGACAATGCCGTCGCAGCAACGCCGCTTGAATTACAAGCCTATCAACAAGATCCTTTTGACCCTGAACTACTCAAAAGCTACGGCATTCGTACCACTTCTGGGGCAGCAGCTGGTGCGCTTCTAGGACTAGGTATCGATGCAGCAGCCCTAGGTACGACTCTGGGATTGGGTGCCGCTATAGGTGGTATTGCAGGCGGGCTGCTATCGAATACCAGCAGTATTGCCGATAGGATTACTGGGGTAAAACGCTTATATATCGATCCTGCGACATTAACATTGCTAGCAACCCGAGCATTAGACTTACTTACGGCCTTACGCCATCGTGGTCATGCTGCTACAGATGCCACTCAGTTATTATATAAAGGCGAAAATAGCAGTCTTGGAACGTCGTTAACTGACGATAGTGACCATGCAGATGAAGACAATAATCCAATTACGGTATGGCCAGCACACAAACTACCAAGTGAGCTCAAAAAAGCGCGTGGTAAACCGCAATGGTCGTCGCTTAGCAGCGGTAAGTCCGAACAAGCTCAGTTATTACGCACAGACATGGCATGGTCGCTGTCAGGTAAACTACAGTCGTATAAGCGTGAGTCATAAATTACCAGCGAACTATATATGCACTATATGCACTTTATACACTTAACAACGCACTCAATGCATCTGTGCCGCGTACATCTGTCTGTTGCAGGTAAATCGGATACAGCGGGTACTTGGTAAAGCTTTGTTCGATATCATGCAGTAGATGCTGCTGACGCTCAGCGCGGCGTCGCCAAAACTCATCCGACTGCGCAGTTGATATCAGCTGATTGATGACGATTGCTGCTGGCATGAGCTTACTATCTTCTAATTGCTCGATAGCGCGCTTGGTCTCAGCCAATGGTAAGACGTCAGCGGTCATCACCAATACAATCGCTGTTTGTGTACGGTCATGTAGTAGCAACCCTGCTTGGCGGAACAATTGCTTGCGCTTTTCTAATACTGAGACAGCTTGCTCCCAGCGATCTGATTTTTTTGCTGCAAAGGGATTTGCCACATCGTTTTTATCATTTTTTTGATTGTGACTATCCAAGTGTGTCGCCACCGAACGTAATTTGGCCTGTCGTCGCTGCTGTGCAAGCAGCCCATCCGTCCATGCCCCCATCATTTCTGGTAATACCAATAATCGCAAAGTATGACCTGTCGGTGCGGTATCAAAGATGATGTGTTCATACCCAGCATCTGCCGCTTCGACTAAATGGTGACACATGGATTCGAGCATCGCGGCTTCTTGAGCGCCAGGTGCCGACTTAGATAGCCTCAGATGCTCACGAATTTTGGGCATCATATCTGGGTTGGCATAAGCTTTAATTGTACGTTCGACTTGAGCAAAATGTTCATCAACAATCACTTCAGGATTTAACTCAATCGCATCTAGATAAGGTGATATTACCGTTGTCTCATTATTGAGTCGTACATTCAATACATCGCCCAAACTATGTGCTGGATCGGTTGAGACAATTAAGGTTTTTTGCTGCTGGCTTGCATAGTAGCTGGCTAGAGCTGCTGCCGTGGTAGTCTTCCCTACACCACCTTTGCCGCCGATAAATATAATAGGTTGTGTCTCTAACTGCTCTACCAATCCATGTAAAGGGTGTAATGCCATATTGTTATCTCGTATTTTGTCTCATTATCTAATAAATGCTTAGCTACTTTTTTATATAGTCAATCCACTACTATTAGCAGCACCCAACGTGGTCAAATGGACATCTATCCATTCCCATACGTGTATGCCACTCATGAAAGTTCTCTAAAAATAATGGTTGCAACTCTAATGTATAAAAGCTGGCGGGATTATCAATACCCAAGCTCTCAGCAAACATGAGTAACATAAAAAAATCTTCTTCATCACGTGCGGCGCGTGCCATCGTCTGACGATAAGGCGCATGATAAAACTCATTTAATCCACTCTTAAACCGTTGCCACCATGGTTGAGTGTTCTCTAATGGTTGAACGTTTTCTATATCATTCGATATGTTTTCATTTTCCATAATGTGCTCGTATTTTACTTAATTCTTATGATCTATCATGCCTATATGATACAAAAAACGCCAGCAATTGCTGCTAGCGTTTTTTATTAAACAGATACTCAATATGGGTTAATGTTTAAACTTCACCGCTTTTACCTTTATGTAGTGACCACTCTTTTCGTAGTACAGATAGACTCTCAAACGTCACCAAAATGGTCGCGATTAAGATAATAATATCCATAATAATAAGTAGCCAATTACCATCAGTAAAGAAGGTTTTGAGCTGAATCAATAGTGCAAAGACAGTCATAACCAACAAGAAAGACAATGGTGCCAAGGTGTACCAAACTGGCTTGCCCTTACGTAACAAGATAATGGTAACGATCATCAAGGTTAAAGCAGCCATTAACTGGTTGGTTGTACCAAATAGTGGCCAAATAATCATACCACCCGCGCCATCGATACCACCAGCACCGAACGCTAATAACAAACAGCTTCCGACAGCAAGTAACGTTGCAACGACACTCTTATTGAGTACAGGTAAATTATAAAATTCACCAAATTCTTGGAAAATATAACGTTGTAAACGTACGCCAGTATCCATCGTCGTACCAGCAAACAATGCAGCCATTACCGTAAGCATGGTCTGTGATAGCACCATATCGATGCCAACGCCGGCATTCAAGATGGTTGCACCGCCATCGATGAACGCACCGATAGAGCCATCACCGAACTTTTGGTAGACCGCTTGCCAGTCACCAAGAGTCGCAAAACCTGCGGTTGCTGCAAGGATTGCCCCAAGTGCTAGCACTGTCTCTTATACACATCTCCGAGCC
>CAJXUF010000186.1 GCA_913061175.1 uncultured Psychrobacter sp. | reverse complement strand
CGAGATAGGAGTCCGTCTCGTGGGCTCGGAGATGTGTATAAGAGACAGATTTTGTCACAGTTAGAAATACAAACTAGCGCATCTGCACAGTGGGCATTGACCATATACTCGACAGAGTCAGCGATCAAATCACGGCTTGGTAGCGAGTACAACATACCGCTATGGCCCATCGCAATACCATCATCGACCGCAATGGTATTGAACTCTTTTGCAACGCCGCCTGCTTGCTCAATCTCCCGGGCGACCAGCTGTCCAAGGTCTTTTAGATGCACATGGCCGGGTACAAACTGGGTAAAAGAGTTAGCAATCGCAATGATTGGCTTGCCAAAGTCGCCGTCAGTCATGCCGGTTGCACGCCATAATGCGCGCGCGCCTGCCATATTACGACCGCCGGTAGAGGTTTTTGAGCGATAATCCATGTGATATTCCTTACAAATAGGCGGGGTTATAAAAATGTGCACCCTCAGTTTTAATAGGGATAGTGTGCTTTTTATAGAGAGTGAGTACTAGTGAATAATACTAATTCGTTACCATACCATTAGATATGAATAACTAAAAACAATATGCTAATAACAGCGAATTAATAATAACGAATTAATAATCACAAGCGATGAGGGAAAAAACAGTTATTCAAAATAGCTATTCGATACGTTCTAATATGGCTTTGTCAAACCAAGGAAGATCAGCTTTGTCTGCTTCTAATTTCATAATGGCTGCAAGCGCATGAGTAGCTAGTAGCTGTTGGTAATCGCCGCTAGCTTCAATCGTCAACAGTGACTCGGCAGGTAGTGCTTGCGTATCAGGGTTTTGCTCGTCAATACTAATTAATATTTGCTTATTATTTTTATAAAGGACGTCTACACGACCAAAAAACTGCCAGTCTTTAAAAGCGGCAATAATAGCGTCGGCAGCATCCTTGATATATACCTGCTGCGTCTCTTTACCCGTATTGGTCCAATGTAGTCGTACGGCCAATTGCAGTGCCTCACTAAATACGACCAACGAGCCAATAATTTTTACATGCCAAGGACTGGTCAGCAGCTCCTCGTCAATACCAATTAATTTGGCAGCCTCATGAGCTGACATGGGTTTATTGAATTGAAGCAGTAGCTCAGGAGTAAGCGGGTGCGTTTGTTTGATCGCATCATCTAAACTGTCATAGTGATACAAAAAAGGCAATGGCAAATCTTGCGTGACAGTTTTCTTTATAATTTTACAATTGTGTATCTGCCAGCCGATGGCTTTATCAGTCAATGCTTCTGCTAATATGATAGCGTTCGGATCGATGGTTTGTGTACCACTTTCACTCTCAATATCAGAGTATTCTTCCTGATTATCAAGGGTTATAGCAGTGTTATCCATATCTGGTTGAGTCGGCAAAGTAGGCAAATCCATAAACATAGCGTTATTAAAATAGAGGGTTAATATAACATTTTAAAGGCATGACCCGCCAATAAATTAGTGAGCTAGCATGGTTGGAATATGGCTTGATATTTTTCAAATTCGATTGTCATACTGACTTGTACTAAAGTTATATTTCGTCCACTATATGACAGATGCTTTTAACTATTTTGGATAGCTATTAAGCTATTAATTAACTAATAATAAAACCTTTAAAGGAAGAAATAATGACTGAATTGAATCAACAGACTACTTACGACGATAATAATATCTTTGCCAAAATGTTAGATGGTGATATTCCGTATCATAAAGTATATGAAGATGATAAAACGTTCGCCTTTATGGATATCATGCCACAAGCAGAAGGCCATGTATTGGTGATACCGAAGCAAAAAGCTGTTGATTTGGCCGATCTTGAGCCAGAGTATGCCGCTGCGGTATTAATGACGTCTAAAAAGGTCATGCAAGCCCAGCGTCAAGTGTTTGAGCGTGAAGGCGTTATCCAAATGCAGTTGAATGGCTCACAAGCAGGTCAAACGGTCTTTCATTATCATGTGCATCTCATTCCATCGAGCATTCACGAGTTAGGACGTCATGCAGTGACCCAAGCCGATAGTAATGATTTGGCAAATATTGCGCAGAAGTTGGCTGCAGTGATTGATGCCTAGTTAGGAAACAGATTGCTTCTGTTTAGGTAAAAAAAATACTGGTATTTACGAATTAGCGAGCATTTATAGATTATAAATCACTAAAACAGAACACATATACAATCAAAAGGCAGCTAGCAAGCTGCCTTTTTTATTTTCTTGGTAATAGTCATGTAACATTCGTTAAAGTCATGTTACGAGTTGAACGCTTGTCTAGGGTTTTGGAAAAGAGTGTGATAATTATTATAACTATTCACACACATTTTCTAATCTTTGCCTTAATTAAAAATTTTTATAAAAAGGCATCGTCAACTTTTGAGGATCTTATCTTTCATGAGTAAATTACCTCGTTCGACTATTTTATTACCAGTCTTTGTACCTGCAGCAATTATTATGCTGCTATTGGTCATTGGTACGGCTATTAATCCTGAAGCAGCGGGTGCTCTGTTTAGTGATGTGCTTAGTTTTACGACTGAGACATTCGGCTGGTTTTATATGCTGGCAGTGGCACTGTTTTTGATGTTCATTATTGTACTGGCGTTTTCGTCTTATGGCAGTATCAAGCTGGGCCCTGATCATGCTGAGGCGGAGTACGGATTTCTTGAATGGTTTGCCATGCTGTTTTCGGCAGGTTACGGGATTGCGCTACTGTTTTATGGGGTAGCGGAACCAGTGATGCACTTTTCTAGTCCGCCAATGTCGGATCCGCAGACTATCGCCGCGGCAAAAGAGGCGATGCAAATTGCGTATTTTCATTGGGGTTTTCATATTTGGGCAATTTATGGTGTCGTTGGTTTATCACTAGCGTATTTTGCGTTTCGTCACGGTCTACCACTATCAATACGCTCGACGCTATACCCGATCATCGGTGAAAGGATTCATGGCCCTATCGGTCATACAGTCGATGTGTTTGCGATATTAGGTACGATGTTTGGTATTGCGACCAGTCTTGGCTTGTCAGTGTCGCAAATCAATGCGGGACTCAATTATCTATTGCCAGATATCATACCAGTGAATACGACCGTACAGGTGATTGCCATTGCTTTGGTGACAGCCGCGGCATTGGTATCGGTATTGGCAGGTATGGATAAGGGTGTAAAACGCTTATCTATTTTAAATATGCTATTGGCAACTGCGCTGATGCTGTTCGTATTTGTTGTCGGTCCGACCATTTTTATCTTGAATGCCTTTATGGAAAATACGGGCAGTTATTTGGGTAATATTGTCGAGCGTACCTTTAGCTTGCAGGCATACGAGAATAGCAATTGGATCGGCAGCTGGACTTTATTTATTTTTGCATGGACGATTGCATGGGCGCCTTTTGTAGGTCTGTTTATCGCCAAAATTAGCCGTGGTCGTACTATTCGTGAGTTCGTATTGGGTGTGATGCTGGTACCGACTTTCTTTACGTTCTTCTGGTTTTCGGTGTTTGGCGATACCGCGCTACACATGATTATGGTTGATGGTTATACCTCATTAATCAGTGAAGTACAAAACAACCAAGCGATTGCTTTGTTTAAACTGTTAGAGAATCTACCGTTTACTGAATTTGTGTCGTCGTTGACCATTTTATTGATTATTACCTTTTTTGTGACGTCATCGGATTCTGGCTCATTGGTAATTGACTCGCTAGCGGCAGGTGGTCGCAGTGATACACCATGGTGGCAGCGTAGCTTTTGGGTAGTGACTGAAGGTGCTGTCGCAGCAGTATTGCTACTTGCAGGCGGTTTAGAAGCCCTACAAACAGCGGCTATCGTTAGTGCGTTACCATTTGCGATTATTATTCTTATTTCAATGTTTGGGATGTGGCGTGCGCTGCGCATCGAAGGACATCGTAATCAGAGCCTTGGTAATGACAACAGACTGCCGCCGCATTTACTCAAACCATCTGCATGGCGCGAGCGTATTGATTATATGACCGATAAGCCAACGCGTGAAAAGGTCTTAAGTTATATTAAAGAAGTGGTTATGCCTTCGATGATGGAGGTGTCGTCTAAATTTGCAGAAACGGGCTGGACGACTGAGGTCAATTATGACGCGGTCAATAACCGAGCCGTATTAGAGCTACAGCGCGGTGACGATGTTGAGTTTTGGTATGAGGTGCGCTTATCTGAGCATGATGCGCCTGATTATTATACTGAAGACAGCGCAGATACTTTGCCACAAGAGCATCATCATCGCGCTGAGGTGTATCTACGCCGTGGTGGTCAGACCTATGACTTATACGGCTACAAATCTGAATCAGTGATTAATGACATTATTGATCAGTTTGAGAAGTATTTACATTTCCTCAATGTATCGCCTGATAGCCTGCCGTGGCGCATGCAGGAGCATGATGATGACATCACGCTAGAGCAGGGCAGTGTGCTTGATAAGTAGTGCATGAAATGTATCAAAAATGACCAATGCTTATGCAAGCTATTCACGTTAATCGCTTGCAATAAACGCAGGAATCCTTAGAATAACGGCTTGTTTTCTTTACAAATCAAGCCGTTTTTTTATGTCTATTGATTCTCTCGTTTTACCTTCGTCCTCGACTTTGTCTGACCATCCATTGTTGCAGCCATTGAACATAGGTGGCCTGACGGTTGAAAACCGTCTAATGGTCGCACCAATGGCAGGCGTAACGGACAACCCTTTCCGCCGATTGTGCAAATCATTTGGCGCAGGTCATGCGGTCAGTGAAATGATCATCGCTGACACGGCGCTTTATGCACGCAAAAAATCTCTGTACCGTGCCAATTTTGACAACGAGATTGCGCCTATTTCTGCACAGATAGCAGGTGCTGAGCCAGATAAATTGGCTGAAGCGGCACGATATCAGATTTATAATGGTGCACAGATTATCGATATCAATATGGGCTGTCCGGCCAAAAAAGTCTGTCGTAAGCTGGCAGGCTCTGCATTGTTGCAAGACGAAGATTTGGTGGCGCGATTGCTAGATGCAACGGTTAATGCGGTGAATGCGCCTGTCACGCTAAAGACACGTCTGGGTTTTGAAAACGGTCGTGAAAACATTTTACGAGTCGCCAAGCGTGCTGAGCAGGCGGGCATTGCAGCGATTGCTATTCATGGACGTACGCGTGAAGACATGTACACAGGCAATGCACGCTATGAACTAATACGCGAAGTCAAAGAAAGCATCAGTATTCCTGTCATCGCCAATGGTGATATCGATAGCGCACAAAAAGCCCAACACGTCTATGAGATGACAGGCTGTGATGCGGTGATGATTGGGCGTGCTGCACAAGGGCAACCATGGATATTTCGCGATATTGAGCACTTTTTGCGTACTGGCGAGCGTCTGGAGGCACCGAGCGTTAGTGAGATAAAAGGGATCGTACTGGCCCATTTGCAAGAGCTTTATGATTTCTACGGGGAGTACTCAGGGTGCCGCATCGCTCGTAAACATATTGCATGGTATACGACAGGTATTCCAAACTCTAACGCCTTTAGACAGGCGATGTATGGTGAAGAAAGTACCGCTGGGCAATTCAAAGTGGTCGAGACTTTTTTGCAGGCGCACGAGTAGTAATCGTTTAAATTTTGTTTTATAAACCAGTGCTAATCATGTCTATGCATCGCTTTTTGATGGCGCTTTTATATAACAGCTATGCTTTATCAATTGGCACAGTATGATTACTGTCTCTTATACACATCTGACGCTGCCGGCGATATGCAGTGTGTAGATCTCGGT
>CAJXUF010000185.1 GCA_913061175.1 uncultured Psychrobacter sp. | reverse complement strand
TACACACTGCATATCGTCGGCAGCGTCAGATGTGTATAAGAGACAGGTATATATCCCAATGTTTGATGAAGCCAAAAAAGACACAGGTAAGGCACTAAGCCCATTGTATGACTGGCGTGAAATGACGACCTATATTCGCCGTCCGCCGTATTGGGAAGGAAAAATGGCCAAGAAAAATAAACTGACAGGCTTACGTCCGCTTGCAGTCCTTGGTGATAACATCACAACCGACCATATGTCACCATCAAACGCTATTCTTGGCTCATCAGCAGCTGGCGAGTACTTAGATACTATGGGCTTGCCTGCTGAGGACTATAACTCATACGCAACCCATCGCGGCGACCATTTAACCGCGCAACGTGCCACCTTTGCTAACCCCAAACTATTGAACGAAATGGTACGCGATGAAGATGGCGAAGTTGTCCAAGGCTCACTGGCGCGCGTCGAACCAGAAGGTCAAGTCATGCGCATGTGGGAAGCGATTGAAACCTACATGAACCGTGAGCAGCCGCTTATCATCATCGCAGGTGATGGCTATGGTCAAGGCTCAAGCCGTGACTGGGCTGCCAAAGGTGTCCGTCTTGCTGGCGTAGAAGCCGTCGTTGCTGAAGACTTTGAGCGTATTCATCGTCAAAACTTAGTTGGTATGGGCGCGCTGCCTTTACAGTTCGAAGAAGGTACGACTCGCCATACGCTAAATATCGATGGTACGGAAACCTTTGATGTCACAGGTGAAGTCTCGGCTGGCGGGTTGATGACTTTAGTGATCCATCGTGCCGATGGTAGTACTACTGAGACGTCTATTATCTGCCGCTTAGATACGGCTGATGAGGTTAAAATGTATAACGCTGGTGGTATGCTACAGCGATTTGCTAAAGAGTTTATCGAAGGTACGCTTGATATCGTCTAAGGCTATCCTGTAGGTTTTAGCGTGATAAGCAGCAAAGTATGAGAGTTGCCGATGTTGTATAACCTTATATGACATCGGCTTTTATTTGCTTTTGCGTTCTATACACTGAGTTTTGTGACTTACTCCTAAGTACTAGATAGTAGCTAAATATTGAGTTTACTTAATTAGTGGCGTAATATGTACTATATATTGTACAAGTTATGCAGAATATCATGAAAGGAGTAAGCCATGAGAGTCGTTAGTTTTTCAGAAGCCAGAAAGCATTTAAAGTCTGTCCTAGATACGGTAAATGATGATGCCAACGCCACTATCGTGACCCGCCGTGACGCTGATGATGCAGTTGTGATGTCACTTGATTATTACAATAGCCTGATGGAAACCGTCTATCTACTAAAATCTCCTGCCAATGCAGCGCACTTAGCGGACTCTATTGCCCAGTACAAAGCTGGCAAGACTGTTACACGTGAGCTAATTGATACGGCAGAAGATAGTGATAAAGGTGATGGTAGTAGCGATAATAATGAGCATACGGATGGCGACATTGAAAGTGCTTAAACTCAAAGGATTCAATCAATCCAAAGGGTCTAACAATGAGTGAGCAATTAGCATGGACAGACGCTGCGTGGAAAGACTACCTGTACTGGCAAACGCAAGACAAAAAAACACTCAAGCGTATTAATAAACTCATCACCGACTGTAAGCGTAATCCGTTTGAAGGGATTGGTAAACCTGAACCTTTAAAAGAAAACCTATCTGGATTTTGGTCAAGACGCATCGATGACGCCAATCGATTGGTATATGCCGTCGATGATAACTATCTGACGATTATCTCTTGTCGCTATCATTATTAATGAGCGTTCTTAGTCGTTCGTGTTTACTTGCTGATGACGCCATACCCAATCTTATAACAATATAAAAAGGACTCAATACAGTGACCCAAACCAACTCTCAATCAAAAGCTTCTTTCGCCCCTCAACTATCTGTCCCTGCCACCTATATGCGCGGCGGTACCTCAAAAGGGACGTTTTTTAAATTATCAGATTTACCTGAGCGTTGCCAAGTTGCTGGCGAGTCACGTGATAACTTCCTATTACGTATCATCGGCAGCCCAGATCCTTACGGCAAGCAGATTGATGGTTTGGGCAATGGCAGTTCTAGCACGTCAAAAACGGTTATTTTATCGACCTCTGACAGACCAGATCATGATGTGAATTATCTGTTTGGACAAGTCAATATCGCCAAGCCTATGATTGATTGGGCAGGTAACTGTGGCAACTTAACTGCGGCTGTCGGTGCCTGTGCCATTAATATGGGTTTGGTCGATGCCGACAAAATCAATAACAGTATCGACGAAAATGCTGAAAGCGGTATTTGTGAAGTACGCATTTGGCAAGAGAATATCGGTAAAACCATTATTGCGCATGTGCCAGTCTATAAAGATGCGAATGATAAAGTACAGGTTCAAGAGACGGGCCACTTTGAATTAGACGGTGTAACATTCCCAGCGGCTGAAGTCAAAATTGAGTTTATCGATCCGGTTGATGCCACAAGCGATATGTTCCCGACGGGCAATTTGGTCGATGACTTCGATGTGACCGGCTGCGGTCTTGATACTGATAGCGTCAAAGCGACCTTTATTAGCGCAGGTATCCCAACTATCTTTATGAAAGCAGAAGATTTAGGCTTTACTGGTACTGAATTACAAGGCGATATTAATAGTGACAGTGAGCTACTTACCAAGCTTGAGAAGATACGCGCTACAGGCGGTGTGGCGATGGGGCTATTCAAAGACGTAAATGAAGCACAAACCAGCCAACATATTCCCAAACTCGCATGGGTTGGCGCAGCACAGAGCTATAGCGCCTCTAGTGGTAAATCGGTCGATGCAGGCGAGATTGATCTAGTCGTACGTGCCATGAGTATGGGTCAATTGCATCATGCCATGATGGGCACAGCAGCAGTTGCTATTGCCGCCGCCGCAACCACACAAGGCACACTCGTTAACGAGGCTGCTGGCGCTGGCGAGCTGACAGAGGTGCGTTTTGGCCACCCATCAGGCACATTGCTCGTCGGCGGAAAAACCGAACTGGTCGATGGGCGCTGGCAAGCCAAAAAAGTGTCGATGAGCCGCTCAGCAAGGCGTATCATGGTTGGTGAAGTTTTTGTGCCAGCGGATGCGTTTTAATTTTGATGATATTTTTCTCTGACATATTTTAAACCTCCAATAGCTAGATTAATAAAATAAAGGCTAAAATTATATGGTATTTAATGAAGTCATTGAACGAATGAATTTGTTTACACTTTCAGCAGTAAGAACGTCGGATTTAGCAATTTCAGCAAAAAAAATGATGAATTGGGATAAAGAAGCATGGTCTACCTCTCCTTGTTTGTCTACTGCAGCTAATAGACCAGACTTAGATGAAAAACTATTACCGTTGGTACATGATTTATCAAATGAGTTAAGTGTAACTATTTCTTTGATCTTTAGAGAACCTGAACCCTCTGATATTTCAGAACATGGCGGTGTAAAATTTGGTCATGAGAAAGAATTTACACCTATTGAACATATAGTAGGTACTCAAATAATTCTATACAACTTCTGCCTTCTTGAAGCTTATGAATTCGACTTGTATAAAAAATTATTAGATAAAAATAAGGAAAATTTTCTAGATGAGAAAGTTTCTTTAAAAGACATTTTTAATAGGGGTTCAGACAAGCTACTTGCGGGAATTCTTGAACGTGAGCAAAATAAGCATGAGAGAATGGGCGTAAGAAACAGAGTTAATAATTGGAATAAACTTGGTGTAGAACCTATACCCGAAGAATGGGTAAAAGCATATGAGGATATTTCAAATAGAAGGAATACACTGACTCATGAAGCTCATCCAGATGATGTAACTTTAATTGAAGCAATTATTTGTTTACATCGCATGAGGCTAATAGCAAGGAAGATAGCAATACACTTCGAAGACGATACCATAACCCTTTGTCAAAGTCCTTTAGACGATTATCCTGAAATTTAGAAAAACTTGAAATAAAATTATAAAACTTACATATGCCAACATCTCCCCAGCCACGCCGTGTGCGATTAGACAAAAAGCCTCCAGTCGAAAAGAAAGAACGGCGGGCACTGCTGTGGGATATATTAAAAAAACTGGCGGTATTTGCTAAACCTTATCGCCTGCTTATTATTGCTACCTTAGTGCTGACCGCCCTAGGCTCCTTTACCGCGCAGGTCAATGCGTTTGTACTACGTTATACCGTTGATACGTTAACCGAAATTGCTACGCTTGCCGAGCCATGGCAAGCAGGTCTGCGTATGTTAGGTATTATTAGCGCGGTCCTCCTGACCAAAGAGATCCTGTCGATATTCATCTCTTTTGGTCAGCGTTTTTTTGGTGAAAAGATTCGTATCAACTTATCTCGTGACTTGTCCCAAAAAATCATTGAGCGCATCCTTACCTATCGCATGGCGTTTTATACCAGTAGTGAGAACGACAGTGGTAAATTGCAAACCCGTATTGATTACGGGGTCAGCAGTTTAACCAGCCTCGTGCAAAACTTCTTTATCGACATGCTACCGCTATTTGCCAATGCAATTGTGGCACTTATTATCATGTTTTCGACCAATTTTTGGGTTGGCATGGTCGGTCTTATTATCATACCCATTTACTTCTTTATCAGCCAAAAGCAAGCACGCCGTTTGCAAGGGTTTCGTCGGCAGATGCGTGGGTTTCGAGAAGCCAAAAGCGGTTTGGTGATCTCTTTGATTAATTCGATCAGCGTGGTGAAATCCTTTGTCCGTGAGTCCATTGAGGCTGAGAAACACCTAGCCATTCAAAAGGAAATGACGGACAATCAACTGCGCATTCGTAGTATTGGCTTTATTTATGATGCCATCAAAACCTTTATCGAGCAGATTGGTGTGGTGGTTATCATCCTTCTCACCGCTTATTTTGTCCTACAAGGTGAGATGACCATTGGCATGATTTTATTTCATGTCATGCTGTTTCAGAACGTCGCCGCGCCTATCCGTCAATTACACCGCATCTACGACCAGATAAATAATGCATTGACCTATGCCGAAGGGTTTTTTGATATTTTAGAAGATGATAAACAAGTCGAAGACATCGATGGCATCAGTAGCGAAAACCTCAAAGGTCATATCGAGCTTAAAAACGTTGATTTTACCTATCCTAATGGCACGCAAGCGCTAAAAAACGTCAGCTTTACCATCAAGCCTAATCGTATCACTGCGTTGGTTGGCCTTTCTGGCGCAGGCAAGAGCACGATTATCAATCTATTGGTCAAGTTCTATGCCCCAGACGCTGGCACGATTTGCCTAGATGGGCATGATTTGGCTGACTGTGATACCCATGAGTTGCGTCAGCGCATCGGCCTAGTCCTACAGAGTAATCATATTTTTTCGGGTACGATCAGTGAAAACATCCGTTATGGCGATATGAATGCCAGCGAAGATGACATCATCGTGGCTGCAAAAAAAGCCTCTATCCACGAGCAGGTTATAGGGTTAGCTGATGGCTATGAGAGCACCGCTAAGTCCTTATCAGGCGGTCAACAGCAGCGTATTGCGCTGGCAAGGATGTTTTTAAAAGACCCACCTATTGTATTTTTGGACGAGCCAACAGCCAGCCTCGATGCCATTGCCAGCCAACAGGTCAAAAAAAGCCTAGATCTGATCAAAAAAGACCGTACCGTCATTATGGTCTCGCACAATATTGCCCAAATCATCGATGCCGACGATCTCGTGGTGATAGAAAATGGCGAAGTGGTTGAGACAGGTACCCACGAGGTACTTTATGCCCAACGCGGCAAATACTTTGAAATCTTTAGCGCTATGTCTGATAGCCTAAACTTAGATAAAATCAGCCAGACCCTAAACGGTTAGGAACTGTCTCTTATACACATCTGACGCTGCCGACGATATGCAGTGTGTAGAT
>CAJXUF010000184.1 GCA_913061175.1 uncultured Psychrobacter sp. | reverse complement strand
GCTCGGAGATGTGTATAAGAGACAGCACGTAAGGCATTGAGCGGTGGCAATGTACGATGGCTATTTGGCACTTTGTTTTCCTAGACTGTAGATTTTCTACAGTCTAGCATCTTTAATCATGATGTTAGGAATCTGATTTTATTGGTTATGATAAATGAAACGATAACTAATGGAGAAAGACAGATGAATAACATTACAACGACAAAAAAAGTAGCGCTTATCACAGCAGGCGGGTCAGGCATGGGTGCTGCCGCTGCTCGTAAACTTGTAGCTGATGGTTATTATGTCGCTATTTTATCTTCCTCTGGGAAAGGTGAGGCCTTCGCAAAGGAGCTGGGCGGCATTGGTGTTACTGGCTCCAACCTTATTAATGAAGATGTACAGCGCTTGGTTGATTCGGCGATGCAACAGTGGGGACGTATTGATGCGCTTGTGAATTCTGCTGGTCATGGCCCGCGCGCACCTATTTTAGACATCACTGATGAGGATTGGCATAAAGGGCTAGAGGTTTACTTTCTTAGTGCGGTACGTGCAATTCGTTTGGTCACGCCAATCATGGTGGCACAGGGTAGCGGTGCTATCGTCAATATATCTACCTCTTGGGTAACGCAGCCGACTGCGCTTTTTCCTACGTCAACGGCTTTTCGTGCCAGCCTTGGCGCTTTTACCAAGATTTTTTCAGATGACTATGCAGCAAAAGGTGTGCGTATTAATAATGTCTTGCCTGGCTGGATTGATAGCTTGCCTGAAGTCGATGAGCGACGTGAGAGTGTGCCGATGGGACGTTATGGCACATCTGAAGAGGTCGCCTCAACGATTGCCTTTTTATTATCCGAAGCTTCTGGATATATCACTGGTCAGAATATACGGGTTGATGGTGGTGTCATTCGCTCTGTGTAACGAGTCAGTCAATACAAGCCTATTGATACAAGATAGTTAATACCAGACTGTTAGTACAAGCAATAAAACACTATCGACGCTAGATGCTTGAAAAAAGCAGCTCATCTATTTATTAAGGCCAATGTTATGTTTCGAGCATATGCTGCACTGGTGCTCCTCGGTGTCATCTGGGGGTCGAATTTTATTTTTATGAAATGGGCGACGGCTCTAATCAGTCCCTCACAAACCGTATTTTTACGCCTACTATTTGGGTTCTTACCATTGGTTGCCGTTGCCTGGCACAGCAAAGTAATTACTCGGGCGCAGTTACAGCATTTGCCACACTTTATAGTGATGTCAGTGCTCGCAACGTCTTTTTACTATTATGGATTTGTCGCAGGTACGGCGCTATTGCCCAGTAGCGTCGCAGGTCTATTAAGTGGCTCAATCCCTATATTTACCTTTTTGGGCGCGGCGCTGTTCTTACCTGAGGAGCGTCCGACCAAGCAAATGGCGATTGGACTTGCGCTAGGATTTGCTGGTATCGCATTAAGTGCGCGACCATGGCAAGGTGCTACTGGTGTCTCTCTCGTTGGCGTTTTGTGGATGTTGGCAGGGTCTCTGAGTGTGGGTGCATCTTTTGTATATGCGCGGCGCTATCTGTCTCCTTTAAAGTTGCCGCCACTGGCGTTAGCCACTTGGCAAGTGGGGTTGGCTGTCATAACGCTTTCGATACTCATCGATTTCGATGGTATAACCCAGCTGTCGACAGACACCAAAGCAATGTGGGGTGCGATACTTGGTCTGGGTGCTTTGGGTACAGGCGCTGCTTTTTTGATTTATTATTTTATTATCGAGACGTTAGGTTCAGTGCGGGCTGCTGGTGCTACTTATATTGCCCCAGTCGTTGCTGTCATCATTGGCGCGGTAATCGGAGAGGACATTACCAGCTTAGAAATTATAGCGTTGGTGTTGATTTTAAGTGGTGTCCTACTAATACAAACGGGTAGACAGGCTTCAAATTAGCGGTAGGAGGGGTAGACTGTTAAAAATACAATACGCATACTTATGACAAGCTAGTCGATGATTTCATTCAAGCCTATAGCTGTTACTAGAATTTTCGATACGTTTACAGCACTAGCTCCATGACCAGTAACATGCCGACCATCAAATAACAGTCGATGGTCGTCAGCCTGATGAACTCAATATTCTAATTATCTTACATTTTTCTATATTCAGATCAGCCTATATTTAAGCAGTAGCAGTGAAATGTTGGCTTAATTCCTGAATATGCTCAGGGCCAATACCGCAGCAGCCACCGATTAATGAAGCGCCCTGTGCCTGCCATTTTTGTGCCCAGAGCAAATAGGCAGGCGGGGTCAAATCATCACGCACTTCATTAAGCGTATCATTTGCGGCGGCATTTTTTGGTTGCGGCGGAAAGGCATTGGCATAAGCGCCAAGTTCGATATGCTGCGCTTGTTTTGCTTGCAGGACAGTCTGTGCGACATCTAGTGCTTGTTCGATGACATCAGGTTGGCAGCAGTTAAAGAGTATCGCCTCGACATCGAGAGCAGCCATCGTTGTCACGGCTTCCTCGACGGTTTCTCCTGAACGCAGACGTGGTACATCGATATCCATACTGTCTTCTAAAGTAAAAGCGACCCATAGCGGTTTATTGTCTGTATCTAGCGTATTAAGTAGCTCACGAACAGCGATAGACTCGGCGATTAGACTCTGAGTCTCAGCGAGCCAAAAATCGACATACGGATTTAAACCTTTGATCAGTGGGGTGGCGATATCTTCTACATGGTCAGCATTAAACAAGTCTGCACGGTAGGAGCCAAACAGTGGTGGTATAGAGCCTGCTACTTTGGTTGCTGCACCTTCTAGCGTCACTGCTGCACGTGCCATTTCACCTGACGCTGCTGCCAAATCTTGTGCTTGTGCCGCAAAACGCTCCTCGCCGATATGAAAAGGTACTAGCGCGTAACTGTTGGTCGTAATGACTGCTGCGCCGCTCTTAATATACGCACGGTGTACATCACGAATGATTTCTGGCGCTTCTATCATTGCCAGTGCTGACCATTCAGGTTGACGAAACGGTGCACCGCGCTTCGCCAATTCTCGTCCCATGCCACCATCAATAATTGTGGTTGTGTTTATTGGCATAACGAATCCTTCTTTATTGTGAGTAGACAAACCTGTAGAGGTGCTGTTGTTAAAAATAGAGTTATTTAAAGAGGCGAAATACTAGGCGTAATAAGGAGTAGATGCAACCAAAAGTTTAGTAGTAATGTTAATTGATTACTTTTGGCATCTGGTTGCCTTATTCGAATATAGGTATTGCATGGTTTTTCTGATGACGTCTATACAAATTGTGAGTAAATACGAAGTGGCGATGACTTTTAGTCAGACGTAAAAAAGTAAGCAATATGATCAGTATTTATTTTCTTATGGTGATAATCTGTACGTAGTCAGAAATAAATCTATCGTTATCTATGGATAGTTGTTTTATATGATATTTAGGCAAATACTTTATCATTAGGAATTAAAATGCTATAAAAAAATTAAAATGATGTATAAAAAAACACTAAATACCTAAGGAGATTTGTGGATATTTTTAATAATCGAGAAATTGCAGTAGGGTTTTGGCTGTTAGTGATTTCATTTTATATCTTTTTATCTCCTAAGATGGCCGATGTTAGAACTTCATTTAAACACTTACTATCTGCGTTTTTCGTAAAGCAGATTATTTCAGTACTCATACTGATGGTTCTATATATAGCATTTGTTGTTTATTTTCTATATGAAATAGGTTTATGGAATACTGGTCAGATAAAGAATACTGCATTTTGGTGCGTGTCTTTTGGCTTTATGTCTCTTTTTAATGTCGAATCAATTAAAAAAGATAAAAGTTTCTTTAAGCACTCAGTAATAGATAATTTGAAATTACTGGCGATTCTTCAATTTGTAATTGGTGTATACACTTTCTCAGTTTGGATTGAGATTTTATTAGTTCCTGTTTTGGTATTGATAGGTGCCATGTTAGCTATTACTGAAAACGATGAAAGACATCATCAGGTTAAAACGCTACTTAGTTACTGTATATCTATATTCGGTATTATCCTGATCGCTTATACTTTATACATGTTGATGACTAATTTTAGTGATTTTGCAAATGAAAATACTGCATATGACTTCTTTATTCCACCATTGTTGACGCTTCTATATTTACCTTTTATTTTCTTAATATCGATATATTCAACATACGAACAAGTTTTTGTTCGTTTAAAATTTTCCATTGATAACAAACTGTATAGAAATTTGGCAAAGGTATATGCATTTATATTATTTAATATTCGAATAAGTTTACTTGACCGATGGTCATATCATGTTACCAGGATAAATATTAAGTCACATACTGATCTATTAGAGTCATTTCGTTATGTATTTAAAACAAGTAGAGCTGAAAAAGATCCTATAGATATACCAGAAAACCTAGGGTGGAACCCCTATCGAGCAAAGGAATTTCTTTCATATGAAGGGCTAGATACTGGTTTTTATAACAATAATGTATTCGAAAGTGAGTGGTTTGCTGCATCTAGGATGCAAGAATTTAGCGATGGTATTTTCCCAGACAATATTACTTATTATGTTGAAGGCTCTGAAGAGGTAGTAAAGGTGCTAAAGCTCAAAATCAACGTGAATGATGCTGTCAGAACTCATAAGGCATGTGAGAAGTTGGAGAAGATGGCAGAAGCTTTGAGTCTGTCTAGCTTAAGTCTGCATTTATCTGAAGAGATGAAAAGTGCTATTTCAGGATGTTATCCGTATTCTGAGAAAGTAGATAATAAAACAATTGCCTTAATTGTAGAGCACTGGCTAGATCATGAGTTACATGGGTTTCACCTCAAATTCATGATATCAAATGATTGATAAAGCAATAGTTTTTTACTTCTGCTTAATTGGCTTAAAATGGGTGAAACACATGAACCATGACATTATAGAGTTAGCAAAACAGATCAGAGCTATTTATGAAAAAGCCAGAGAAGATAAATTTTCTCTTTTTATGGGATCTTTCCAATTCCCAAAAAGTAGTTGTGAAGGGTCATCTAGAGTATTCGCATATATAGTGAAAAAGTTATATTTAGAGGCTGACGTACAAATTATTGAGGGCTACTGTTACTCTAAAAATAGATATCACTATTGGACGTTAGTGAACGGTCTTGTTTATGATTTGACCTGTGACCAATTTGAAGGATTTAATTCAGTTATCTTAGGTGACGAAAGAACATTATTGTCAGAAGAGTTTGACGATATAGAAATATTTAAAGAGAAAAATATATTCGATAATTGGAATCCTGGCAGCGAATACGATAAATTTCAGACGATAGAATATGTTGAAAGACATTTGAAACGCGAATATAAGTAGTCTATATTTGAATTTTATCAGATCTAATATTCATCCCTAGTTAACACAAAAAAGCAGACATCATCGATATCTGCTTTTCTATTATTGAAAAGCTGCTTCTAAGTAACGCTTCAAACAACTATTAGACTTGAGGCTTGATTAAGTATTTCTCACCAGTCGCCTGTTTGCCATAAGCGGCGATTGATTTTAACTGTAGCGCTTCTTCTAGGGTCACTTCATGCGTATAGCTGCTCGCAAAGGTGGTGGTGATTTCTTCTGCCACGCGTTTGCGCATGGACTGAACCGTTTCACTACCAATTTTGCCAAGTGCATTGAACAGTAGGAAGCCATTTACGCCCCACGCAAAACCAAAGTTACGGTTTAAGGTGATCGGACCACGGTCTAAGGCGCCATAAATATAAGCTTGTTTAAAGGTGTTTGAGCCATAGACGCTGTATTCTTCTACGTCACGAGTGATAGCTGCTTCCATACAGTTAAGAATGTCACTGCTTAACTGGCCGCCACCGATAGGGTCAAACGCTGTCTCTTATACACATCTGACGCTGCCGACGATATGCAGTGTG
>CAJXUF010000183.1 GCA_913061175.1 uncultured Psychrobacter sp. | reverse complement strand
AGATAGGAGTCCGTCTCGTGGGCTCGGAGATGTGTATAAGAGACAGGTTATAATAGCCGCGCATTTTATCTGTTTTAGCCTTTTACTTTTTTTAAGACCATACGTTTATTTTCCAAGGATTTATGATGAGTGATCAGCAAGCACAAAAGCAAGCCGCGGCCAAAGCTGCTCTAAGCTATATCGAAGACGATATGATACTTGGGGTAGGGACAGGTAGTACGGTCAACTGTTTGATTGAGTTGTTGCCACAATTGAAGCTTGCTGGCGCTGTCGCTAGCTCACAGGTGACAGAAGACAAACTTCGTGCGCTTGGTATCGAAATAGTCGATTTAAACTTTGCTGGTACATTGGATGTTTATATCGATGGTGCTGATGAAGTTAACGAGCACTTGCAACTTATCAAAGGCGGCGGCGGTGCATTGACTCGCGAAAAGATTGTGGCAGCCGCTTCAAATAAGTTCGTCTGTATGGTCGATGATAGCAAAAGCGTTGATATCTTAGGTCGCGCGTTTCCAGTACCGATTGAAGTATTACCACAAGCACGCTCGTATGTGGCTCGCCAATTGGCCAAATTAGGCGGTGAGCCAGTATATCGTGAAGACTTTGTCACTGATTATGGTAACGTTATTTTAGATACTTATGATTTGGATGTGAGTAATCCAATCGCGCTCGAAAAAGAGCTAAATAATATCGTAGGTGTGGTCTGTAATGGTATCTTTGCGGCAAACCAAGCAGACGTTCTGCTAAAAGCAGGTGCTAATGGCGTGACAACGCTCACGCGTTAATCTATTTCTAAATTATTTGTACAACCAAAAAAGCCGTCCAGATCTGGACGGCTTTTTTATATAGGAACTTATTTAGGAGTGTACTAGCAAGTTATCTTACTATTGATCTCACCGTCTTTTGATAGAATAGCCTAAGTTATGCAGGCAATTTGATTTTGTCTTTAAGTAAAAACTCCATCAACGCTTTTTGGGCATGTAAGCGGTTTTCAGCTTCGTCCCATACGACAGAGCGTGGGTCATTAAGCATATCATGAGATATTTCCTCGCCGCGATGGGCTGGCAAGCAGTGCATAAACACCACTTCAGGATCGGCTTTGTCTAATAGAGACGGCGTCACTTGATAAGGGGCAAAACGACGTGCGCGCGTGTTTTGCTCAGACTCTTGACCCATACTTGCCCACACATCGGTGACAATTAAGTTAGAATCTTTTGCCGCGTCCTGTACGTTTTCTACCAGACTGACGCAGTGTGAAAAGCGCTCCATAAGTTTCGGATCAGGCTCAAACCCATAAGGCGCTGCCACGCGTAGTTCAAAACCAAACTGATTGGCAGCTTGCATAAATGACGAGCACATATTGTTGCCATCACCAACCCACGTGACGATTTTATTTTCGATACTACCGCGATGCTCATAATAGGTTTGCATATCAGCGAGCAACTGGCAAGGATGATAGTCATCGGTCAACGCATTGATAATCGGTACGCTTGAGTATTCAGCAAAGGTTTCAACTTTTTCGTGCCCAAAGGTACGAATCATAATGATATCTACCATGCTAGAAATCACGCGTGCTGAATCTTCTAGTGGCTCGCCGCGACCGAGCTGCGTATCGTTTGGTGATAAAAATATGGCGTTACCACCAAATTGACCCATACCGGTCTCAAACGAGATACGGGTACGCGTTGAAGATTTTTCAAATATCATACCAAGCGTACGACCAACAAAAGGCTGGTATATCTCGCCTGCGTGTTGCATCTTACGCAATTCGCTTGCGCGTTTGATTAAGTTTTCTAGTTCTTGTTTGGTTAAATCAGATAAGGTTAAAAAATGGCGCAAACTCATAGTAATCCTAGCAGTCGATCGCAGTCAGTGAAACGTCATCAGTCTTCAATAGCATCGCGTCAGTGCGTATACTGGGTTGACAACAAACTTTTAGTATAGCGTATTTACTTTCAATGTAAACGTTCATTTTTATCAAGATCAAATGGCTTGCCAAATAGACCGAAATCACATTAGCAAGCCGCAATACCTTATATGCTAATGACTGTGCCGCTAATGATTATGCCTGTGTACGGTTTGGACGTATGCTTAGGCGACATAATAGCTCATAGCTAATCGTCCCAGCATGACCTGCAACTTCATCAACACGCGGCGAATTGCCCCAGAGCATGACCTTGCTATCTATAGCAAGACTCTCAGGTGCGCTACTGATATCAATGACAATCATATCCATCGCCACGCGCCCAATTACTGGGCAGCGGTAGCTTTGGCTGTCGTTAGCATCGATGACAGTGACATACGCATCATCAGTAACCACACGTGGATAGCCATCTCCATATCCAACGCTGACCAACGCCGTTCTGGTGTCTTGCTGCGCACGCCAGCGGCTACCATAGCCGATCGCATCATTTGCGCTAACGGTTTGTAGAGCAATGATTTGAGCAGTAAACTCCATTGCGGGCTGCAAGTCTAATTCTTGTGCGCTTTTATCAACCACAGGCGAGCTACCGTATAAGATAATGCCTGGACGTACCCAGTCATAATGATGTTCTGGGAAGTTGACGATACCAGCAGAGTTGCATAATGAGCCTTGGATATCTGGGCTAATGGTGTCTTTCAAAGTTGCTAGTACGCTTGAGAAGCGCTCAATCTGCATCGCATTTAATGGGTGATCGTGGTCATCAGCATTGGCAAAATGCGTGGCTAGAATCAGCTGATAACCCGCTTCATGTAGGCGTTTTGCTGCTGATAGCACACCCTCAGCGTTAAAACCCAAACGGTTCATACCTGTATTGTATTTAAGCCAAGCTACTCTAGTTGCACTGCCAGCTGGCGGGATATTTTGTAGTGCCCATTCTAGCTGTGGTCCGTGGTGAATCACGCAGCTAATCTCATGATCAATCGCTTGCTGCCACTCATCAGCGGTAAATGAACCTTCTACTAGACCGATGGTTTTCTCCCAACCTAACTGTCTAGCTTCTAGCGCTTCAGTCAACGTAGCGACACCGATACCATCTGCTTGCTGCAGGGCTGGCAAGACTGCCGCCACGCCGTGTCCATAAGCATTGGATTTGACCATAGCCAATACTTTAGATTGGGGTGCTCGTTGTTTGACTTGATTTAGGTTATGGGTAAGGGCTTTTGGTTTTATAGTAATTGTGCGCATAATCGCCTTCTATATGAGTAGAATTATGAAGTTATAAAGCCAGTACTGCATCGATTGGATTAATGCAGTACTGGCTATTGTATTAAAAACTGATTATATAAAATTATTCATGAACCTATGGTTAAACCTGAGTTTATATGAGGCTTAGTACGGATCAGGGTTAAATTTTATAAGGTTGGTTACTCATCATTCTCAAAACTTACGCCTTGGTAGTACTCTGGCGTTAGATTGATAAAGCGGGTAAATTGACCTTCAAAACCTAGACGAATAGTACCGATAGGGCCGTTACGCTGTTTACCAATGATGATTTCAGCCACGCCTTTGTGGTCTGAGTTTTCATTATAAACCTCATCACGATAGATGAACATAATCAAATCGGCATCCTGCTCAATCGCACCAGATTCACGTAGATCTGACATAATAGGGCGTTTATTTGGACGGTTTTCTAGACTACGGTTAAGCTGTGATAACGCAATCACTGGACATTCAAGCTCACGTGCTAGTGCCTTCAGACTACGAGAAATCTCAGAAATCTCGCCAACACGGTTACCATCTAGACTTGGTACTTTCATCAGCTGAAGATAATCGACTACGATAGCACCCAAGCGCCCATCATGGTTTTTGGCGATACGTCGGCAGCGAGAACGCATCTCAGACGGCGGTAGGGCAGTACTATCATCAATATATAAATGCTTTGATTGCAAATGTTGAATAGCGTTCATCATCTTTGCCCATTCATCTTCATTCATTTGCCCAGAACGCAGGTGCGTCTGGTTAATCGCGCCCCATGAGGACAGCAAACGCATGACGATTGATTCAGCGGGCATCTCCATCGAAAACACAACGACGGGCAAATCTTCATTAAACAAAATCCCTTCTGCCAAGTTCATCGCAAAAGTGGTTTTACCCATCGAAGGACGCGCAGCGACAATAATTAAGTCACCCGCTTGTAAGCCTTGAGTTTTGTTATTCAGCTCGGCAAATGGTGTCTGCAAACCAATCATGCCATCGGGATTAGATTTTAGTTCTTGAATCTTATCGATAACATTGGTCAAGACAGAAGTGATACCGACAGGGCCACGCTGTTCCGCGCGTTTATTATGCTGCTCATTGATACTAAATATCTTGCCCTCGACATTGTCTAGAATGTCACTAACGCTTTGGTCTTTTGGATTATAGGCAAGCGTCAGCATGTCATTACCAGTAGTAATCAGCTGGCGTAGGGTTGATAGTTCACGCACACGCTGGGCGTAGGCAGTCAGGTTAAACAAAGTCGCAGGACTTTGGCTCAAAATATCAGCCAAATAACTGTCACCACCTGCGCCTTTGAGTAATTTCTGCGCTTCTAACCAGTCGTGTACCATGACGGTATCATAAGGCTCATTCACTGCCGCCAAATGGGCAATGGCATCAAAAATATATTGATGTCGCCCAGCATAAAAGTCATCTTTGGTGACAATATCGGCAATCTTGTCGTACGCCTCTTCGATACTCATCAAAGACGCGAGCAATGCCTTTTCAATATCGATATTGTGCGGCGGTGTCTGATTGAGTAAGTCGTCGGTTTTGTCGTTTTCTGCCATGAGTGCCTAATGAGTTAAAATGGGTATGAAAAAGGATGTCGATGATAGAGCAATACAAACGTAGCGCGCCTCTACGATAGAAGTACCAAAACGCGGTCTCAGGTTTGTCTGTAAATGCTACAATCAGATGCGAAAGTTTAACACATAATGTGGTTTTTTAGACTTGATAAAGAACTAAATCTGAAGTGATTGTTTTTCATGAACTAAGAAATACCATAAATTATCTAAGTATAAAAACTTAGAATAATAATTATAAGTATAATAAAATCAGTAATTTGAACGATATAAGGCTATTGTTATGATAGAAGAAAAACGACCTCTATTAATCACGACAGGTGAGCCTGCGGGTATTGGCATGGACGTAGTACTAGGACTAGCAGCAGAGGGTAAGTTACAAGACTTTGCTCGGCCAATTTGGGTGACTGCTGATGTTAAAGCGGTGCAAACTCGCGCGGAGGAATTGATTGCAGCTGGCGTGCTCAAAAGTACACCTAGTTGGCATACTATCAATACAGATATAAATACCGATAATTTCGATGTTAATTTGGTAGAGCAGATATCACAGCAAGATATTAACGCTGATAGTGCTTTTATCCTACTGAATATTCCTTGTGCCGCACCCGTTGTCTGCGGGGAAATCAATAATGCTAACTCAGCGATGGTGGCTCAGCAGTTAAATATTGCTCATAAACTGGCAATAAATAATACAGTCGCTGCCATCGTCACCGGGCCGCTGCAAAAATCAGCGTTGATAGATGCTGGTATCAAGCTGCTAGATGGTACTATGTTTAGTGGTCATACTGAATTTTTTATGCAGCAAAGTGGCTGTGAGAAAGTGGTCATGATGCTGGCCAATCAAGCGATGAAAGTCGCGCTTGTCACTACGCATTTGCCATTGAAGGACATCCCTGCTGCCATCACTGCGGAGAACGTGCGCCAAACGGTACAAATTGTCATCGATGACATGAGAGAAAAGTTTGGTCTCGCGCAGCCTCGTATCTTGGTTTGCGGCCTCAATCCACATGCAGGCGAGGGTGGTCACTTGGGAAGTGAGGAGATTGAGATTATCAATCCAGTTCTGAGAGAGTTTATCGATGCAGGTATCAATCTGTCTCTTATACACATCTCCGAGCCCACGAGACGGACTCCTATCTCG
>CAJXUF010000182.1 GCA_913061175.1 uncultured Psychrobacter sp. | reverse complement strand
TACGAGATAGGAGTCCGTCTCGTGGGCTCGGAGATGTGTATAAGAGACAGATTGGTTATGATATCGATTAAAAAAGGTCACTATTAATTTCTATAGCTACTATAAAACGCCTACTTCAAGAATAGTTACTTTAAAGACAACTCTTTTAAGAGCGGTTATTTTAAAGACCTTTATTTCAAAAACAGCGCCATCGCCTTTTTAAACAGTCCGCCATAAGGCGGCAACAATAAATTCAGACCATTGAGCTTAGTTTGGACAAAAATCGGCTTCATATGGCTTAGACGTTCAAAGCCGGCCTTACCATGGTATGCGCCAGTACCAGAGTCACCCACACCACCAAACGGCAAATCATGCTGAGCGACATGTATCAAAACTTCGTTGATACATAAGCCACCTGAGACCGTATTATTACGTACGTTTTCGATACTGCTGTAGTTGTCACTAAACACATATAGCGCCAATGGACGTGGACGCGCGTTCACAAAATAAATGGCATCATCAAGCGTCTCATAATGCATCAGCGGCAAAATCGGGGCAAAAATTTCGTTTTGCATAAGGTCGCTGTCAGGCGCAGGTTCGCTGACGATGACTGGTGGCATTAGACGGGTTTCTATATTAGGCTCAACGGTAGTTAACGCATGTACCTCGCCGCCGGTTAACGCATCTAGGTAGCCTTTTACCCGTTTGAACTGCTCACCATTAATAATGCGAGAATAATCTGGGTTTTCTTCGATATCAGGATAATGCTTGGTCATCCACTCTTTTGCAAGTTGGATAAACTGGTCATGGTATTGGCGCTGAATCAAAACATAATCTGGCGCAATACACGTCTGCCCAGCATTTAGTGTCTTCCCCATCATCACACGATTGACGACAGACTCTAGATTGGCATCATCCAGTACAATCACTGGTGATTTGCCACCAAGCTCAAGCGTCACTGGCGTTAGATTTGGTGCAGCGGCAGCCATTACTTTTTTACCCACCGCAGTCGATCCGGTATATAGTAGATGGTCAAATGGTAGCTCACTAAAGGCGGCGGCAATCTCAACTTCACCGAGCACCACACAGATCATATCTGGCGAAAAATAACGAGCAATGGCGTCAGCAAACGTCTGAGCAAATTGCGGCGCGGCCTCACTCATTTTGACCATAATCCGGTTGCCCGCGGTGATTGCATCAATCATCGGGCCGATTGCTAAAAATAACGGATAGTTCCAAGGCACCATGATACCGACCACACCCAATGGCTGAGGCTGGATTTCATTATGAGCTGGCATATATAGCGCTGAAATAGGCGCACGATGGGCTTTCATCCACTTTTTGCCGTGTTTTTTGGCGTGACTGATACCGGTAAAGCTAGGAAACAACTCAGCGAACTGCGTCTCTGACTGGCTACGATAGCCAAAATCTGCACTAATCGCCTTTGCAAAACTCTCTTGGTTGTCACTAAGCATCACTTCTAGATTGTCTAGCTGCGTCGTACGAGTGCCCCAATCATTGATTGGCTGGGTGCGGCTTAACATTTGCAAGCGTGAAAATTGCGCTTTCATCTCATCGATAGTCGTCGCCGTACTTAGTGCTTCAGGCACACGCTGCAGCGCAAAACCTGTCTCGGTCACTGCCTGCTCATGGGCGCTTTGGTTGCTATCTGTCATTTGTCTTCCTTGTCATAATCATAGTAATAGTCATAAGGTTTGTAGTCACTATACTATATTGGGTTAGAGGCTCTATCTTTCTAGTCAGGTGCACTCTTTGATAACCTACTCTGACTATAAATTTCATCAGATTCCATTCATCACACTTTAATGTAGCGCATCGACTGAGCAATGAACAGCACCTTTGGTTGACTACTGCGTCTGTACTAGCAGTACCTTTATAAGCGACTTGCCACGGTTCTATACCTATTATTTCGTCAGCCATTGCTAGCTGTTTGCTATTAGCATTTACGCCACTTACAGACATTGCGACAGTATATATCTTTGGGCGATAGTCACCAAAACTGCTACACTACCGATGAGCATTATTTACTTTAAACTTGATAATAATAAGACAGATACTCTCATGCAAAATGACACACAACCCCTCAACGATACGCTTGTCAGCAAGTCTCTATCAGCGGCCGATTATGTCCCTACTCTCGATGCGATGCTGGCACGCACCCTCGAACGTATCGATCTAAAAAAGCAACAAGGGCGGCGTACACCTGATGAATTATGGATTGTCGATCATAACGACGTCTACACGCTTGGACAGGCAGGTAAAGAAGAGCACATATTACAGCGTACTGATACGCCTATCATCAAGACCGATCGCGGTGGTCAGGTGACATGGCATGGTCATGGGCAGCTGGTTATCTATTGGTTGTTTGACTTGGACAGCCTCAAATGGAGTGTGCGCAATCTTGTCTCCCATGCTGAGCAAGCGATAGAAGACGTCATCAATGACTGTTTGCGTAGCTCACCATCTAGTAGCGACAATATCAGTGCTCATGCGCGCCGTGATGCCCCTGGTGTCTACTTATATGCAGATACTGCTGCAACAGATGACAGTACCTCTACAGATGACAACTCTCTTGATAATAAGATTATGCTTGGCAAAATGGCCTCGCTAGGCTTTAAGATTAAGCATGGCTTTAGCTACCATGGTATTGCGATTAATTTAAATTGTGACCTATCTTCATTTAACGCCATTAATCCTTGTGGCTATGCTGGCATGCAAATGTTGCGACTGTCTGACTTTGTAGCCATGCAGACAGATTCAGAGCAAACAGAGCCAGAGGCGCAAACAGAGCAGCAAATGAGCGATTCATTCAGCTATGAGACAGTCACTCAAAAACTTATTGATAACATCGCCAAGCGCCATGCTGGTCTGATTGAGTTACGAGCTATCGCGCCTAAGTAAATTTTGAGCCTATTTTTGCATAATCTTTTTTTGCATAATATCTTGCACGCTTAGACTTAAGCATTAAGAGAAAATTCAGTACAAACTTGCTATAATCGCATGCAGTACAAATCGGACGCAGCAACTATCCTTGCTGGATCCCTAGCTCAACCCCTTATTCAAACATTTAAAACAAAAGCAAATTGGAGCATTTTATGGCAGATTTTAACAAAATTTTGGACGCAGGCGACGTAGACGGCGGCATCATCAACGTAGTAGTAGAGATCCCAGCTGGTAGCAGCCATAAAATTGAGTGGAATCGCGAATTAGCAGTATTTGAGCTTGACCGTATTGACCCACAGATTTTTGCCAAACCTTGCAACTATGGTTTCATCCCACAAACACTTGACGAAGATGGCGATGAGCTTGACGTATTGCTATTGACTGAACAGCCATTACCGACTGGTATTTTCTTAAAAGCAAAAGTTATCGGCGTGATGAAATTTGTTGATGATGGCGAAGTAGATGACAAAATCGTTGTTGTCCCTGCTGATGACCGTGACACAGGCAATGCTTACAACAGCTTAGAAGACCTACCAAAGCAGTTGATCAACCAATTAGAGTTCCATTTCAGTCATTATAAAGACCTGAAAAAAGCTGGTACGACGGTTGTTGAATCTTGGGGTGATGTCGCCGAAGCGAAAGAAGTTATCAAAGAGTCTATCCAACGTTGGAAAGATCTATAATTATCAAATATTGGCAAAAATGCCAATAACGATAAATAATAAAATACCGCAGTCACCATAGTGGCCGCGGTATTTTTTTGCTTGAACATTGCTTATCTAACATGGTTATAATGAGCATATTACTCATTCACACTTATACGCCGTAATAAGGACAGTCATGTTTAACCCCGACCCTAGCGCAAAACCGGTCAATACCAAGTTGCCAAGAGACGTCATTATGATGGTCGAAAAAAACAACCTAGTAATGGCTATTAAAACTTTGGCGGCAGACGAAAACATCAGTATGGATGAAGCCAAAAGTAGAATTGATGCTTATGAGACCCAGCTGAAAGTAAAGCAACAACAGAAGCTCAATACCATCGCTAGTAAACAAGGCATTCCAAATCAAGCCATCAGTTTTGATAGAGAGCAAGAGGAAGACGAGCCTAGGCCATTGGTAAAAAACCGTGTTAAAACGACTAAGCAGAGCCAAGGGTTTAAAGGGCTGCAAGATGGTGTCGATAGTCAGTTGAATGACTTAGGCTACAAGAAACCTCTACTACCTTATTGGCTAAAACGACTGCTCGTCATTGCTGTCTTGATGATAGGAATATTTTGGATATTATGGCGAGTATTTGGTTAAGTGATTTAGCTAAATAAGAAACTGGCTCGACATATTCCCCATACAGCTACATACCGATTAGCTATAATTTAAGAATGCAGCTAGTCGGTATGCTAATTGAAAACCTGCTTCTAAAATATCTCACAGCGTTCATTAATCTCAAATCACTTAGAGCAATCCTTTATATAAGAAGTAACAGCCTACGACGGTCAACAGTACTGCAAAGCATTTTTTCAGCAACTGCGGCGATAATGCATGAGCGACTTTTGCGCCTAGCTTGGCGGTGAAAAAGCTCATAATGCTAATGCCTAAAAAAGCATAGATATGAACAAAGCCAATCGTATTGGGCACGTCGACTTGAGCTTGCATGCCAAAGAACATAAACCCTAGCGCACCTGCAATGGCGATAGGCAATCCACATGCGGCTGAGGTTCCAACGGCTTTTTGCATAACCACACCGTAACGCGTGAGATAAGGTACGGTTAAGCTACCACCGCCAATCCCAAAAATAGCAGAAGCGATACCGATACCCGCCCCTGCTGCTAATTGCTTAGGTTTTGAGGGCAAAGCTATATGGACATTACCAGCATCGCTATTTGCTTTCTTTTTACCACCCATAAACATTTTATAAGCGACCCAAAGCAAAAACACACCAACAATCAACTGGAGATATAACCCAGATATCTGTCCTGCTATCCCTGCCCCTAAAAAACAGCCTATTACTAAACCTGGCGTCAGATTTTTAAAGACAGGCCACATGACTGCGCCTTTCTTGTTGTGCGCCATGAGCGAGCTTATGGACGTGACAATAATGGTCGCCAGTGAAGTACCCAAGGCCAAATGCATAATAGTGTCAGGACTGTAACCCATTTGCGTAAAGACGATAAATAGCAGTGGTACGATAATAGTGCCACCGCCTACTCCAAATAGCCCCGCAGCAAATCCTGCTAGCGCCCCTATTATTAAAAAAGTTATTAATTCCACAGGATAGTTACTTCTTATTTAGATTTAATGAGATGATAATTATAGTTAAACGACTGCTTAATGTTGAACGAGCAATAGCCCATAGGCTCAGGGGTTGGACTATAAATACTGGATTAAATAAGTTCCACTTGCCCTACTCTAGAGTAGGCACGATTGAAGTAAACCAACCCTTCATCAGTTCCGCCTTGTGGCTCAGCCTGATTGATGGCGACAACGCGGCACATAAAGACGCTATGTGTGCCGACTTCTTGAATTTGTTCAATCTCACAATCAAAGCTGACCAAGGCATCCTCCAACACAGGAGCGCCTGTTTGTAATTGTATCCAAGAACCATATTCAAACCGTTCTTCTGAACACAATTTAGAGGCAAAAGCACTGGACAGCTGCTCATGTTGCGCGCCTAACACATTGACACTTAAAATCTTGTTTTCCAGAAAGTAGCTATGTGACCGAGACGTTTGATTCATACAGACAAGCAAAGTCGGCGGTGTGTCTGTGACACTACATACTGCCGATGCTGTAAACCCATGCATGCCCGTCGCGCCTGATGTGGTTACCACATTGACCGCAGTCGTTAGCAAAGACATGGCATCTCTAAAGTCGGTCGCGTCAATCCTATCTTTAATCATTGCTTCCATCCTGAGAAACGTTAAAAACTGTCTCTTATACACATCTGACGCTGCCGACGATATGCAGTGTGTAGA
>CAJXUF010000181.1 GCA_913061175.1 uncultured Psychrobacter sp. | reverse complement strand
CGAGATAGGAGTCCGTCTCGTGGGCTCGGAGATGTGTATAAGAGACAGCTGTTACGCCGCCCATGTGTACTAAGATAGAGTTTGCTTGACGGGCAATACGGCCTGTCTCGATAACAACCTGCTGGTTGCCATACTGAAATTCACGCTTAATGGTGTTGAACATTGTCATATAATCTTCCTAATGTTGACTGACAAAACTGATATCAGCGTCAAAAAAAGCTGATATCTGTCATTAAAATTCTGTGTATATGGCTATCAGTTGACATGTTTTCTATTAAAAATCATCGCAACCAATGCCAATAACGTTACTTGGTTATCTCATATATTTGTCTGAGTTAGACATCGTACTATTATGTATATTCGGTCGTGCAATTTTGGCTTTACTATAAATACTATCAAAAAGACATTAAGTCAAAAGACTTCGATGCTAAAAACCCTACAGGCTATTTTCTAGGTTTCAAATATCAGCTATCTGCGCCGATTACCAAGCCAAATAATAAATATCTTATCAATAATCGCCATATCTGTAGCAGATACGCTATCAAACTCACAAGGCATTATTTTACAGTGATTTATAGCCATTGACCAATTAATTGCACAGTAGCGCAATTATCGTCAGGAAATACCGTACTTGAGACTTGGTTAGTACAGTTTGTACCAATATCCCTCTTAACGATTCTATAGAAGGAGTTATAGCTCTTACTATTTGAACACAGTATCTAAAACGAATAAGCATAAAAAAACGGCGTGAAACTATTCCACACCGTTTTTAAAGAAATCTATTTTATCGATAACAACAAACAAGTTCCAAGCGATTTAGCAAAAAATTCAGCATTCACTCGTACTATTGTCGTTAGATTAACGACGTAGACCTAACTGGCTGATTAGAGTAGTGTAACGACCAAGGTCTTTACCTTTCAAGTAATCAAGCAGTTTACGACGCGTGTTAACCATACGGATAAGACCGCGACGGCTATGATGGTCAGCTTTGTGTGCTTTAAAGTGGTTCTGCAAATCATTGATACGAGCACTCAACAAAGCTACTTGAACTTCTGGAGAACCAGTGTCATTTTCGCCACGTTGGTATTGAGCGATGATTTGTTCACGATCGGTATTAGTTAGCATAAATATCTCCGGCAATGCTAAAAACTTTAAATACAGGCTGCAATTTGAGTCAGTATTAAAGCAATAGAATAATAAATAAAATAACCTGTACGCCATTCAGGACAACCCTGCATTACTAGAGTTGACCTAGTGTACGACAAGCTCAGTTAACAACCATTTAGTATGCTTTGAATCGTACATTGCATTTGGCTATAGCACTACTCAATCAAAGTAATGGGCTAACCACAGTACATCATTCAAAACCTAATTTAAATGTGGGGGTAATTATAACAAAAAACTGCTGAACTAGCAGCAGTTTTTCATAATACTTGTAAAGCTACCTTTGGTCTCTGTAACTAGTATTTAATAGATAATTATCTATTAAGAGCCTACCTAGGCTACTTATTAGCGTCAGACTCTGTCGCATTGCCGCCTAGTTCATCATCTTCAAGAGGCGCGGTAGTAGTCACTTCCGCTAGACTATCTGGGGCAGTATGCTCACTTGGATTGATTTCTTCTGCAAGCTTTTCAATCTCTTTTTCCTGCTCGTCCATATTGTTCGGTGAATTACTCATATTAGCTCCTGAATTATTATTTTGTGGACTAACTGTAGTTGCACTCATCGATCATAAGACGTGCAAACTATAAACATATAAATGCCACCTATTACAGGTGGCATATTAAAAACCTACTTATCCTCTTTCGCATTTTCTAAGTTAGCTGCGATACGTTCCGCTGCTGCTTCGCTGTTTTCATTATGATTGTCTTCAGTTTGACCTTTAAGTGCTGCTTCTGCTGAATCAGAACGTTGTTGCTCAAGCTTAGTATCGTTTGGATTAGAGTTTGACATAGTATCTTCCTTAGTTATGGTTATAAATGTTAGTTATAAAAATTTGAAATTTAATAGTAATTAGTTAATTAGGCTTGTTTAATTGGAATTCAAAATTCTAAGATAATGCTTTATCTATGGCATCAACGAAATTGGATATATCATCTGGGTTACGCGAGGTAATAAGATTACCATCTACTTGTACTGTCTTATCTACGTAGTTTGCTCCAGCATTTTCTAAATCTAGTTGCAAAGTAGGATAAGCGGTAAGGGTTTTGCCTTTAGCAATACCTGTATTGATGAGAACCCAAGGAGCGTGACAAATAACAGCTAACGGCTTTCCTGCTTCATTGATAGCATTGATAATTTGATGAGCCTTTTCGTTACCACGAATAGTATCAGCGTTGACAGTACCACCTGGTAATACTAATGCATCATAGTCAGAGACATTGGCATCTTCTGCAAAGATATCAGCAGTAAAAGTATCACTCTTATCTACGTCTTGCTGCATGGCTTGCACTTCTTTTTTATCGTTTGTTGTTATGAGAAGTGTTTTATAACCTTTGTCTTTTAGCTGATTATTGACATCTTCGTACTCTGCTTGTTCGAAATGGCTATGTAGTAAAAAAGCGATCGTTTTCATAACTTTCCTTCTTCTTATCTATTAGTTTTTTGTGAGTCAGTATATTTTTATAAGCTAATTTTATTATTATTTGGTAATACATTTCCCTTTGAACTATTTTTTTTATTCAAATGTATCCTTTCTACATTACATTTTTCTTTTAATTGTCTATTGTTTTAATTATTTGCTTTATAGCAATTTTTTATTTTTATAATATTTATCCATTTTATTTTTTAGCTCAGTATTCCCTATCTGATGAATCTAGAGTACAAAAAAAACAGGTTTCACCATAGGCGAAACCTGCAATAAAATGTGACGGTATGTGATTAGTGTAAACTATTAGTAAATCAGGCCAATGTTAGGTGGTAGTTTCTCTATTTAAGTAACATTGATGAAAACGTTACTATTAACGTTGAATCAATTTCTTAGGTTGTAAACGTCCGTTTAAGCTCACAGACCCCAAACCAAGAAACTCTCCTTGCTCATTGAGTAGACGTATATCAACAGGTATTTCGTGCTCTAGGAGCTGAGGCACATCAAGATCAGTATCAGCTTTAACACTGGTACTAGCGTCATCATCGATACCGACAGAGCTATCATTAGACGGCTGGTTAGAAACCATATTAGTAACATAATCTTTGAGCTTACCTGTTAGCTCATCAAATACGTTTAGGCGCTGCCCCATATGTACACGGGCACATTGTTCCTCTGTCAGCGTCAGTTCAGCATCGATATCAATACAAGCATCGATAGGCAGCAGCCAAGACTGACGCTCCTCTAAACTATGCTCTTCTAATGATGATAAAGCGATCGCATCATCAATGCTGAAGTTCCCTACCTGTGTACGACGTAATGCCGTCAAATGTCCTAGCGTACCTAGCTGCTTTGCAATATCTTCCGCTAATACACGTACGTAAGTACCTTTAGTACAAGTAACCGTTAGATTAATCTGGGTATCATCTATCATCTGTAGATTGATTGCTTTAATCGTAATGTCTCTAGGCGGCCTATCAACCTCAATACCCGCACGAGCATATTCATACAGTTTTTTGCCATCTTTTTTTAGCGCTGAATACATCGGTGGTATCTGCTGCTGAGCACCTAAAAACTGCTGTGCAATAGTCGCCAATGATGCTTCGTCGAATACTGGGATAGAAGCCTTCGTTACGATTTGGCCATCAGCATCACCAGTATCGGTTTGGCTACCTAACAAGATAGTCGCTTGATAAGATTTATCAGCATCCAGTTGATAATGGCTAAACTTGGTAGCTTCACCCAAGCAAATAGGCAACAGGCCAGTTGCCATCGGATCAAGCGTTCCTGTATGCCCTGCTTTTTTACTATCATGTATCGGTGATTTAAATAAATACTTCACTTTTGACACGACTTGCTGCGAGGTCATACCTTTGGGTTTATCCACCAATATGACACCTGAAACTTTTACTTTTTCAGGTACTTTATTAGCTGGTTTATCAACTTGCTTAGACGCTATAGACATAATAATAATTTACTCGTCATTCTCGTTTTGCTCAGTTTTAGTCACGGCCTTACTAATCAAGTCCATCATGTAGTTACCACGAGCAGTCACTTCATCATAATGAAAACGTAGGCGCGGCGTAGTACGTGTCTTTAAGCTATGGCTTAATTCTGTACGCAAGAACCCTGCCGCTTTATTCAATACTTTGATGCTTTCTTCATGGTTGGTCTTGTTCATAGCATCATTGAGCTCAGGCTCCATGATAGTGACATAGACGTCCGCATAGCCTAAATCTGGGCTAACTTTGACACTAGAGATTGTGACAAAACCTGTTAGACGAGGATCATTAACTTCATCGCGAATAAGAACAGCAAGCTCACGCTGAATCTGATCCGACAATCTTTGTAAACGTTGGTTCATGTTGTTACCTTACTTTAATGGGCTTATTTTATTGCTGTATAAGTCTGCTGATTAATAGATGTAGCACTGATATGTGCTAAAAAAGGCCTAGCAGGATGTACCTGTTAGGCCTAAGTACAGCTGAATATTAGCAAAGTATCTAAACAGCTCAGCGGATTACGCATATTGCATTAATACATACTCTGCTATCGAAAAGCAGCTTTAGATAGTACGTGCGAACTCTTGGATTTCAAAGACTTCGATCTTATCGCCAGCTTCAACATCATAGCCACGAACGGCCAAACCACATTCCATACCAGTACGTACTTCATTAACGTCTTCTTTGTAACGACGCAATGATTGCAATTGACCAGTAAAGATAACTTGGTCATCACGCAATACGCGGATAGGTTTGTTGCGATAGATTGTACCTTCGACCACCATACAACCAGCAGCAGCACCGAACTTACTAGAACGGAATACTTCACGAACGTCTGCAACACCAAGGATTTTCTCACGATGTTCAGGAGCAAGCATACCGCTCATTGCTGATTTTACATCATCGATCAAACCATAGATTACGCTATAGTAGCGAATATCCATGTTAGCAGTGTCTGCTTTACGGCGTGCGGTAGCATCTGCACGAACGTTAAAGCCTAACAGTACTGCTTCACTAGATTCGGCAAGGGTTACGTCAGACTCAGAGATAGGACCAACGCCTGAACTGATCACTCTGACTTTTACTTCGTCAGTGGACAATTCATTTAAGGCGGCTAGTAGTGCCTCAAGTGAACCACGTACGTCTGTTTTTAGTACGATATTCAAGAATGACACATCGCCTTGGCCCATCTGGTCAAACATGCTTTCTAAACGCATCGCATTTTGACGCTCAAGTTGACGCTCACGCTCACGGTTGGTTCTAAAGTCCGCAACTTCACGAGCTTTTTTCTCATCCGTTACAACTAGGAACTCACTACCAGCAGCAGGTGTTTCAGGCAGACCTAAAATCTCTACAGGGATAGAAGGACCAGCTGACTTGATACGTTGGCCATGCTCATCGGTTAATGCACGAACTTTACCATAGTGCTCACCAGCTAGAACCAAGTCGCCTTGTTTTAATGTACCTTTTTTCACTAGGACACTAACAACAGGACCACGACCTTTTTCAAGTCTTGATTCAATAACCACACCCTGAGCAGCACCGTCTAATGGCGCTTCTAATTCCATTAGCTCAGCTTGTAAACTAATGAATTCTAGTAGGTCTTCGATACCTTCACCAGTTTTGGCTGAGATACGAGCCATTGGTGTATCGCCGCCCCATTCTTCTGAAACAACTTCTTTCGTCGTTAATTCATTAAGAACACGGTCAGGATCAGCACCCGGCTTATCCATTTTGTTGATAGCAACAATAATCGGCGTACCAGCTGCACGTGCATGATCAATTGCTTCTGCTGTTTGTGGCATCATGCCATCGTCAGCTGCAACCACCAATACGACGATATCAGTCGCTTGAGCAC
>CAJXUF010000180.1 GCA_913061175.1 uncultured Psychrobacter sp. | reverse complement strand
ATAGGAGTCCGTCTCGTGGGCTCGGAGATGTGTATAAGAGACAGTATTATTACTGAGCTAAGCCGTGACGGCTATCAAGTAGCCAGCGATTATGACGGTGCCGACTTGGTCGTAGTAAACACTTGCGGCTTTATTGAGTCAGCGGTACAAGAGTCGCTCGATGCGATCGGCGAGGCCATTAGCAAAAACGGTAAAGTGATCGTTACTGGCTGTTTGGGCAAAGAAGCGGACAAAATCCGTGAGATGCATCCGGCCGTACTAGCAGTGACGGGCGCGCATGCCTATGACGAAGTGATTACGGCAGTAGCGCAGCATGTGCCTAAGCCAAATCGCAGTCAGGACGCCAACTATGATCCAAAAATAGATTTGATTAACGAAGCAGGTATCAAACTGACCCCAAGCCATTATGCTTATCTAAAAATATCAGAAGGCTGTAATCACCGTTGTACGTTCTGCATTATTCCAAGCTTACGCGGTGATTTGGTATCGCGCCCGATTGATAATGTGATGAACGAAGCACTGGCGCTCAAAAAAGCTGGCGTGAAAGAGTTACTTATCATCTCGCAAGATACCTCGGCATATGGCCTTGACCTAAAGTATAAAACCAGTTTTTGGAATGGTATGCCGCTCAAATCTAAGTTTTATGACTTATGCCAAGCATTGAACGATTTGGGCATTTGGGTACGCCTGCATTATGTCTATCCGTATCCACATGTAGACAAAGTCGTTGAGTTGATGGGTGAGAAGAAACTGCTTCCTTATCTGGACATTCCGTTCCAGCATGCCAGTCATCGCATCCTAAAAGCGATGAAACGTCCTGCGCATAGCGAAAACACCTTGGCCCGTATCAAAGCGTGGCGTGATATCTGCCCTGATATTGTGATTCGCTCGACCTTTGTAGTTGGCTTCCCTGGCGAAACAGAAGAAGATTTTCAGTGCTTGCTTGATTGGTTGGTTGAAGCACGCCTTGATCGCGTGGGCGCATTTACTTATTCAGAAGTAGAAGGCGCAGTGGCCAACGACTTGCCTGATCATGTCCCTGAAGACGTCAAGCAGTCTCGTTATGAGCGTTTAATGGCGCTACAGCAAGATATTTCAGCGCAAAAGCTACAAGAAAAAGTCGGCAAAACCTTAACGGTATTAGTCGATGAAATTGATAGCGATGAAAATATTGCTATCTGCCGTAGTTATGCTGATGCACCTGAAATTGATGGTCATGTCTATGTTGACGACATCAACGCTCAAGTTAAAGTAGGGCAGTTCTTAACAGTGACTATCGATGATGCTAGCGAATACGATCTATTCGCCAGTTATCAAGGCTAGATATCCAATAAGATATGCGAGTGAAAATTGCCCAATGGCGGGCAGTTTTTGCTACAATTAGCGCAATTTAGCCTTTTTAATACGCTTAGCTGTAAGTGTAGCGTTGTGGGCAAACTCGATTTGTATTTTACCGATAATTTTCTTTATAATTTCATGATAACAAGGTGACCTCATGTCTGACAAAAACCCGCGTTACGCTCGTATCTTGCTGAAACTCTCCGGTGAAGCCTTAGCTGGTAGTAAAGACATGGGTATTGATACCGAAGTGCTTGATAAAATGAGCTTGTCTATCGCTCACTTGCGTGGACTTGGTGTTCAAGTTGGTATCGTGGTCGGTGGTGGCAACTTATATCGCGGTGCGCAGTTACAAAAAGAAGGTCTCGTTGGCCGTGTTACTGGTGATCAGATGGGCATGCTAGCGACCGTTATGAACGGACTGGCGATGCGTGATGCGCTTGAGCGTCGCAATATTAAAACTCGCTTGATGTCAGCGTTACCGATTGGTGAAGTCACCGAGAGCTATAGCAGTCGTAATGCCATTCGTTATCTCAAAAACGGCGAAGTTTGTATCTTTGTTGCCGGAACAGGTAACCCATTCTTTACCACTGACACCGCTGCATGTTTGCGCGGTATCGAGATCGAAGCTGGTTTGATTTTAAAAGCGACTAAGGTCGATGGCGTTTATGACAAAGACCCGAGCCTACATGATGATGCAGTCAAGTATGACGGTCTGACTTTTGATGAAGTACTAGAGCAAAAGCTAGGCGTCATGGATTTAACGGCTATCGCATTGTGCCGTGAGCATAACGTACCGCTACAAGTGTTTGATATGACTAAGCCTAATGCATTATTGAATGTCATCATGGGTGAAAATGAAGGCACACGAGTTTTTCATTAATTGATGCGATACTGGCAACTAACGTCAGTAAATAGCTAACGATTAGCAACAAATAATTAATATCCCAATAGCAAATAAAAGATTTGTCGGTAACGATAAATAAGGATACACAATGATTAAAGAGATTAAGCAAGACGGCGAAGCACGCATGCAAAAAACGTTGGAAGCGCTTGAAAGCACTTTCAGTAAAGTTCGTACTGGCCGTGCGCATCCAGGTATGTTGTCAGGTGTGATGGTTAGCTACTACGGTTCTGATACACCATTGAACCAAGTGGCAAGCGTCAACGTTGAAGATTCACGTACCTTACTGGTTCAACCGTTTGACCGTACGATGGTGCAAGCAGTAGATAAGGCCATCCGTGAAGCAGATTTGGGTCTCAACCCAATGTCTGCCGATGTAATTCGTGTGCCGATGCCAGCATTAACAGAAGATACCCGTCGCGATATGCAAAAACTTGCACGTGGTGAAGCTGAGAGCAGCCGAGTGTCTATCCGTAATATTCGCCGTGACATGATGAATGACATCAAAGATTTGGCAAAAGAAAAAGAAATCTCAGAAGATGATGAGCGCCGCGCTAGTGATGATATTCAAAAAATCACTGACAAATATATCGAAACAATCGATGCTCGCTTGAGTAAGAAAGAAAGCGATTTGATGGAAGTTTAATACTGATATATTTGGTGTTGATAGCAAGAATCAGTTCGATAGATTATCTGTAATTGAGCAGCCAATACTTTATAGCTATTGGCTGTTTATTATTGTGTAGACTGATATAGTCAATCCTTTATAAAAGAGTGACAACGTTAACCCCGCTTAAAGTATCACAGTTACATCTGCACTCGGTTACATTGCTTCTCTTTTAAACTGAATCAGCTATATGAAGCCATATCCAAAGCAAGCCAAAGATGTGGTTGATTGAACTGGATCCATCGCATTCTAAGCACTAAAAACTAACGACGCAATTATGATAAGTTAGTGAATTATATAAATGGCGCTTTTTAATCGCTGTTGCACACGTTATTATTATTTTACCTTAACAATAAGCAAGTTCGCCTATGTCCACTTCAGCCGTTTTGGCGCCCGCTATTCTTCCTCGTCATATCGCCATCATTATGGATGGTAATAATCGCTATGGTAAGGCCAATGATTTGGGCCACGGTCAAGGGCATGTGGCTGGCAAAGACGCGCTCGATCCTATCGTTGAATATTGTATCAATACAGGCATTGAAGTACTGACTGTATTTGCGTTTTCTAGCGAAAATTGGCAGAGACCGCCTAGTGAGGTAGCATTGTTGATGCAGCTACTCACATCGACGATTCATGAGCAAATGCCGCGCATGAATGAGTATCGTATTCGCTTGCGTTTCATCGGTGATCGCAGTCAACTTAGTGAATCATTACAAACGCTCATGGCTGACGCAGAAGAAAAAACGGCAAAGTTTGATGCGATGACGCTGGTGATTGCGATTAGTTACGGTGGGCAGTGGGATATCGCAAACGCAGCACAACAGCTGGCTCAGCAAGTGCAAGCTGGCGAATTAAAAGCTGAAGATGTCAGCGAAGAGCTGTTAGGTAACTACGTACAATTAGCCGATACGCCAGCAGTAGATATGCTGGTACGTACGGGCGGCGAGTATCGTATTTCTAATTTCTTATTGTGGCAATCTGCCTATGCTGAGCTGTTCTTCACTCCTACATTATGGCCGAATTTTACAGCAGAAGAGCTGGCTTTGATGATCGCAGAGTTTGCTAAACGTCAACGCCGCTTTGGCAAAACCAGCGAGCAAGTAGTGATAGAGCAGCAAGGTCACTGAGCAGCGAGCTGATAGATAAGTTTAGTTGGTTCAGTTCAGTTAGTATTGTATAACTGGTCAATAGGGTTGGTTTATGCAATGATAAACGGCTTGAATGAGTATTGAATGCTATCACTAGGCCATCGTTAGTTAGCTGCTATAATGCATTTTTTGAACATCTGTTCTTCATTATTATAAGGCTCGATAAGTATGTGGCAACGAATTAAGACGGCAATTGTTCTCGTTATTATCGTTGGTATTGCAATGTTTGCGAGCCAAACGCCTATTTTATTTGCACCACTGTTGGCCATTGGGGTCATTATCGCCGCTCATGAGTGGGCTAAATTGATGCCTAAATGGCGCCAACCTGCTGTATTCGTTCTATTGATTTTAGCGCTCACTATATTATCACTAATGTTCAAAGTGACTTGGCTGTTCTGGTGGGTGGCTTCATTAGTAATATGGCTGATGGCGCTGTCTTGGGTTCGAGTCTTCCCAACACAAACAAGATGGTACGGCAACCAATTAGCAATGATGGGCGCGGTTATTTTGACGGCATCTATTACGGCGATGTTCTATCTCTGGCAATTGTCGGCATGGTGGCTGCTGTATGTGTTCTTATTAGTATGGTGTGCAGATAGTGGCGCATATTTCGTTGGACGCAAGCTTGGTCGCCGAAAAATGGCACCCAATGTCTCACCCAATAAGAGCATGGAAGGGTTGGCTGGTGGCCTCGTCACAGGGCTGTTAGTTGTGATAGCTATCAGCGTCTTTAAATTACAGCTGACCGGTGTACCGTTGATCGCATTTGTAGCGTTATCGGCCATCACTATTCTTGCCTCTGTACTTGGAGACTTGTTTGAGTCGATGCTCAAGCGCCGTGCTGATGTAAAAGATTCAGGCACTATCTTGCCCGGTCACGGTGGTATCCTTGACCGTATCGATTCTCTGTTGTCTGCCACACCGATATTTGCCCTTGGTTTTTGGGCGATACAGCAGCTTGGTTTGATAGTGGTATAAGGTTTATAGTTAACAGACGACATTCTATTTTTATTATTTTTAAGTATCATGGGCATTGATGGTTATGACGCAACGCATCGCCGTACTAGGCGCGACAGGCTCGATTGGCGATAGCACCTTAGCAATATTAGCGGCGCAACCGCACACCTATGAAGTCTATGCTTTATCAGGCTATCATCGCTTAGATAAGCTATTTGTACTTTGTCAGCAGTTTTTGCCGAAACGCGTCAGTGTGCCGACGTCAGCCGTGGATGATTTTGCTAACAGGCTTAAAGCAGCAGAGATTGCTAGCGAGGTCGTAGGAGGCGAGGCAGGATTGGTAGATATCGCTACTGACTCGCAGACTGATACGGTTGTAGCGGCAATTGTAGGAGCGGCAGGGTTGCCGTCTACATTGGCAGCAGCACGTGCAGGTAAGCGTATCTTACTGGCCAACAAAGAAGCCTTAGTCATGGCAGGTAAGGTCATGATCGATGCGGTCAAGACGCATAAAGCCACTTTGCTGCCGCTAGACTCTGAACACAATGCCATCTTCCAATGCTTACCACTTGCTATTCAGCAAGACAATACGCAAATCCATCAGCCAAATCATGGTGTGCGTAAACTGTGGTTAACAGCCTCTGGTGGGCCATTTTTGCAGCAGTCGTTTGAGCAAATGCAGCAGGCAAGCGTCGCAGAAGCGGTCAAACACCCGAATTGGTCAATGGGTCAAAAAATATCTGTCGATTCGGCGACGATGATGAACAAGGGGCTTGAGCTGATAGAAGCCTGTCATTTATTTGATTTGCCTGAAGATAAGATAAATGTGGTCATTCATCCACAAAGTATCATTCACTCAATGGTAGAATATAGCGATGGCAGCTTTTTAGCACAGCTGGGCAGTCCAGACATGAAAACGCCCATTGCGCACGCGCTGAGCTACCCTGATCGCATTGATACTGTCTCTTATACACATCTCCGAGC
>CAJXUF010000179.1 GCA_913061175.1 uncultured Psychrobacter sp. | reverse complement strand
CTACACACTGCATATCGTCGGCAGCGTCAGATGTGTATAAGAGACAGCCTTTATTAGTTGTGGCTATCATATTCCCGACTGCTATTATCACGATTGTAGCTATCGCGCTATTAGACTTCTTGGTGATTTCTCGAGTTGGGTTTTTGCAGAAATGGTTAAAATAAGCGAACGGTAAGATATCGTTGTTCCTTATATAGTAAAAGAGCGCCTTACAGTAAGGCGCTCCTTTTTTTGCTTAAAAAATACTCAGATTAACTGCTACTTAGCTTAAAGTTGATCAAACGTTTTATGGGATTGAAATAAATCGGTTCATGTTAGTAGTTAACGCATTGCTTACTTAAGCATAGCAATGGCATCTTTGTTAGCACGCTGTCGCTCTTCAGCATTTAGCTCAATGAGACGGCCTTCTTTCATCAGTAATAATCGATCAGCATGCTCAAAATAACCATCATCATGACTAATAATAAACAGTGTCTTACCCATGGCTTTTAGCTCAGGGATGAGCGTCTGATAAAACACGCGACGAAAAGCAGGGTCTTGGTCGGCTGCCCACTCATCGAGCAGTAATATATCCTTTTGTTCGGCGACGGCGATTAGCATTGCCAAGCGTTTTCTCTGACCTTGCGACAGCTTATCTGTAGAGAGTTTATGGCCAGACACACTTACTTTTTCTTGTAGATTGAGCTTATGCAGCCAGTCAGATACTAGGGCCGCATCAGGCTCATTGCCTTGAATTCCAATCAGTTGCTTAAATAGATGTTGGTCACTAAAAATCGCAGAAAATAGCTGTCTAAAATCGGCATTGTTCTCTGAGTCGACGCTTTGTCCATCGAATTGTACCGTCCCTGTAGTGGGGGTAAAGATACCAGTAAGGATTTTGGCAAGGGTGGATTTACCGCTACCATTCGCACCGATTAAGAAAACCACGTCACCTCGTTGCAAGGTTAAATTGACGGACTTTAAGATATTATTGGCAGGGTTCTGATTGTTATCACTGCTATCACTATTTTGAGCATTATCATTAACCGCTTTGTCTGGTGCATGACTACTATTACTACTGCCTACATAGCGATAATTGATATTATTTAGAGTTATGGACTGCCAGTCCTGTGTAACCGTGTCTGTCGCAAAGCTCGGCTGATGCTCGGCCAATTCTAAAGACTGTATCTTTTCTAGCGCAACTTGGGCGGTCTGCAATGTTGGGTAGGCGCCAACCGCATGTAGGAGCGGCGACTGCATAAACAAAATCGTCAAAGAAAAAGTAGTGGCAACTCCCATCGGTATATCAAGATAATTAGCCACTGCAAACACGATACCAATCGATGCGAACATCATAATATTGGACCAGTTCACCGCTGATAGATGAAAAGTATCAGACTTGGTCACGGTCTTCTCGTACGATTTAGCATGAGCCAAAAAATCATCTGTATATAGTTTTTCTGCTCGGTGTTGATTAAGAGCCAGCTCTTTACGACCTTCTATTATCGACTGATAGTCCTGATATAAAGCGTCATTAATCTCTCTCAATTCGGTCAAATGGGTATAGACATGCTTGACCAATATGGTACTGATCCAAATCGTCATCACAATCCAAAACATCACAATGAACAACAATGGCAACGACAACCAGCCTAGATATAGCCCAACGCCAACAGATAAAATGATACCTTGTACCAGCTCTGGCATACGGACAAAAGCAACGGTAATTGATTGAATATCTGAGGATAAGCTGGCAAGTAAGCGTGCACTACCCAAATGGTCTATTTGAGGTACGGCGGTATCGATGATTTGTTTGACCAATTTGGTTCTAAGCTCATAGACAAATCGATGCCCCAATCGCGTTAAGGCATATTGCGACAAAAATGTCGTCACTAGCAGTAACAACACCAGCAGGGAAAACTGCCCCAAGCTGAGCCAAGATAAAGTATCAAATACTGGCTGACTAATAAAGGTGTGATTGATATAGGCAATGATACCGACGCTGACAGCGGCATTGACCAAATTTAGCAGAATGACTTTGAGAAAAGGCAGACGATAATTCGCCCAAATCATATGATATAAAGAAGCGGTCGTACGAGAAGACGCTGTGGTATGAGAAGACATAGTAACTCAGTAATAAAATAAATTTTTGATAGCAGAAAAGGGAGTAGGTCGCGCCTAATCCCTTTTATGGAAGCTAATAAAGCCTACTAATAAAGCTTAAAAGTCGAACGTTGCCGATACTTTTAAGGCCGTTGGTTCACCCGCATTTAGATAGCCATAGCCTGGTAAACCACCTACAGACTGCCAGTAGTCTTCACCTGTGACATTGGTCACCATACCTTTTAGAGTAACGTCTTGTCCTGCCAGCATAGTGCGATAGCGAGCACTTAAATCTAGGGTAGTATAGCCATCAACTTTTAAGGTATTGGCGGCATCGGCATAACGCGCACCTGTATGGATAATATCGCCCGTTAAAGTTAATCCTTCAACGGCGGCCAAATCATACTCTAGGTTGACGTTACTCTGTAATGTGGGCAGGCCAATGACGCTGTTGCCATCTAATGCATTATCGCCAGTGTCTTTTTGCTTAGCACTTAAATAGGTAACACCAGCATTGAGGCGCATGTTTTCGCTTGGACTACCAAAGACAGTTAGCTCAGCACCTTGATGACGGTTCTCGCCAGTCGCGGTAAAGGTATTATTGTCATCGATATAAGCTCGTGGCTCATCAGTATGGAATATGGCAAAACTGCTACCGATTACGCCATTGTCGTATTTCACACCCAGCTCAGTTTGTTTGCTTACATAGGGGTCTAGGTTTTGTCCTGCATTGGTTATGGCATTGCCAGAATTATCAACCAATGGTGCAGCGGCACCTTTGGCAAGACTTTCAATATAGTTGCCATATACAGACCAGTCCATCGTTGGCTGATAAACAATACCGACGCTTGGTGTCCATGCGCTTTCATCGTAGCTAGCTGTTTTGGCTTGGGTATTATAGTCATAGCTGGTTGTTTTGATATTCTGATGACGTACGCCTACCGTGGTTTTTAGCTTGTCGTCAAACAGTGAGAACGTGTCTGCAAGCGCAAAACTCTGTAATTGAGTTTCACTCGTTCGCTTAGGATCATCAAAACGTCCGCCAAAGAAAGCGGTATCTGACCACGCATTGTCATAATCTGTCGGGCGGTACAAATTGGTCGCGAGTTGGTTACCAAAGTCAAAAGCGTAAGCACCTTTTTCTTTTTGATCATAAAGATCGGCGGCTAGTACCCAGTTGTGATCAATCTTACCTGTTTGCCATTGACCACGCAGACCAAGCTCAGCACTTTGTACTTTATCTTCTCGAACGTTATCAAAGCGGTAGGTTGAGCCAGTGCCATCTGCGTCAGATACTGTGAGGTTGGCTAACGAGTTGTCTTCATCACCATGTCTGATACCGTAGGCGCCATAACCGGTAATGCTGTCATTAAAATCATATTCTCCGCGAATCGTACCAAAGACATCCTCTTCGTTTGAATAACTCCAAGGCTGTGCCCAATTTTTTGAGCCGTCTGGTGCTTTTGGTACATGAGAGACACCAGCAAGCGTCACACTAGGACGAGTCTCTGATAGTTTATTGTCTTGCCAGCCCAAATCGGCTGATAGACGATACTGATCCCCTCTATAGTCTAAACCAAGTGCAGCCAGACCCAAAGTCGATGACTCATCGTCGATAGCGCTGTCACCATCTTGATAAGCTGCATTAAAACGAACACCAATAGCATCATCGCTACCGAAGCGATCACTGACATCTACTGCGACCTTACCTTGGTCGCCTTGACCATAACCAAGCGTTAGCTGACGTAGCGGCTCATTGTCCGCTCGTTTGGGTAATAGGTTAATCGTACCACCTGCGTTACCACCACTCGGTGCCGCGCCATTTAGCATCGCTGAGGCACCGCGCTGTACTTCGACACGCTCAAACAATTCAGTTGCGATATATTGTCTAGGTAGTATGCCGTATAGACCATTGAACATCGTATCGTCTGAGGTGGTCACAAATCCACGCATAAAATACGCTTCTTGAAAGTTACCAAAACCTCTTGCCACACGAACAGTAGGATCTTTTTTGAGTAGATCGCCCACGCTATGTGCTTGTTGATTGGTGATATATTCATTGGTGTATGAGGTGGTAGAGAACGGCGTGTCCATGATGTCTTGGTTGCCCAAGAGTCCGACGCGGCTGCCTGTCGCAACTTGGCCACCTTCATATGCGCTAGGTAGCCCATCTGCTGACGCATCAGCACTACTGGTCACGACGATAGTGTCCAGTACTACATTAGGGGTGGTTTGAGTATCTGCATCACCTACTAGCGCCCATGCCGAGTGACTTGTAGTTAGTATGATGACTGAACATAGTGATTTTAGAGGTAGCGATTTCGTTGATACTAGGCGTGAAGGTATGGATGCTAATCGTAGAGAAGCGCCAGACACATTCAGAGAGTTAAGACGAAACAAAGCAGCAGATAAGCGAGACAGTTGCATGAATATTTCCAGCATGTAATTTAAATCGTTATTATAATGATAATCATTTCTATTACAATGAATTACTGAGTCAATTTTAAATATACTAGGTTTGGTAAAGTACGGCTGTTGCTAGATAAGGTGCTAATAGCATCCTCTATAAATAGGGCAGTGCTTTTATATTTGGGAGAAGATTAGGCTGTATAGAGCGAGCAAAAAAGAAGTATAAAGCAGAGGATGGGTTTACCTATTATAAGTAGTCTATATGGACAATTTATTCATTTGAGCCAGTTCATATATCAATGTATGCTATTGTTTTATCGGGGGCATGGAGTACACTGGTATCGCCCACCAGAGGTGCAGTCAAACGGAATTGACTGATTTATATAATTGAAATGGATTTTTAAGGTGGCGCTTATGTACGCAGTAATTGGAGCAGGTCCAATGGGGCTCGCTGCAGCCCGAAATTTGCAAAAACTCAATATTCCTTTTGTCGGCTTTGAGCTACACACAGATGTAGGGGGCCTCTGGGATATCGACAATCCGCACAGTACCATGTATGAAAGTGCCCATTTGATTTCGTCCAAACGTATGACGGAGTTCAAAGAGTTTCCTATGAGTGACTCAGTCGCGGCGTATCCTCATCATACCCAGCTCCGTCAGTACTTCCGCGATTTTTCAGATACGTTCAATCTAAAATCACACTATGAATTCTCAACGCGCGTGGTCAGCATGGTGCCTGAAGGGGACGGCTGGCGCTTAGTCAGTGATTGTAATGGTCAAAAGCAATCGCGACTGTTTGATGGTGTGCTCATGGCAAGTGGTACTTTGCACACCCCCAATATCCCAAGTTTGCCAGGTACGTTTGCAGGCACGTTGATGCATTCTTCTGAATATCGTAGCCCGTCAGCGTTTAATGACAAACGTGTGTTGATCGTCGGCTGCGGTAACTCGGGCGCTGATATTGCAGTTGATGCGGTTCATCATGCCAAATCGGTGGATATCAGTCTGCGCCGCGGCTATTACTTTCTGCCCAAATTTATCAAGGGTCAGCCGATTGACACATTAGGCGGAAAACTAAAGTTACCGCGTCCAGTCAAGCAGCGTATGGATGCGGCGATGATTCGTATGGTCATCGGAAAACCTTCTGATTATGGACTGCCAAACCCAAGCTATCGCATGTACGAATCACACCCTGTGGTCAATTCATTGGTATTACATCATTTGGGTCATGGCGATATTAAAGCGCGTCGTGATATTCGCCGCATCGATGGTCATACGGTGACTTTTAGTGATGGTGAAAGTCATGATTATAATTTGATTTTAATGGCGACTGGGTATTTACTAGATTATCCATTTATTGAGCGCGCGCAGCTCAATTGGCCTGCCAATCATGACGCGCCGCAGCTTTATATGAATGTCTTTCATCCTGAGCATGATAATCTATTTATGATGGGTATGGTTGAGGCCGCAGGGTTGGGCCTGTCTCTTATACACATCTCCGAGCCCACGAGACGGACTCCTATCTCGT
>CAJXUF010000178.1 GCA_913061175.1 uncultured Psychrobacter sp. | reverse complement strand
TCTACACACTGCATATCGTCGGCAGCGTCAGATGTGTATAAGAGACAGGGTAAGGCTAAAGCCAAAAAAGTACCGATGACCATCGAGCTAAAAGGCGCATCAGGCAACAACCTACACGATGTAGACTTGACCATTCCTGTTGGTATTATGACTTGTGTGACGGGTGTCTCAGGTTCGGGTAAATCGACCTTGATTAACCGTACGCTTATGCCATTGGCAGCGACTCAGTTAAACAATGCCTCAACGCTGATTGCCGACAAGTTTGAAAGCATTAGCGGTCTTGAGCATTTGGACAAAATGGTCGATATTGATCAAAGCCCAATCGGCCGTACGCCGCGCTCAAACCCAGCGACTTATACAGGCGTGTTTACACCTGTGCGTGAGATGTTTGCCCAGACCCAAGAAGCGCGTGCTCGTGGTTATAAGCCTGGTCGCTTTAGTTTCAACGTAAAAGGCGGACGCTGCGAGATGTGCCAAGGTGATGGCCTTATCAAAGTTGAGATGCATTTCCTACCAGATATGTATGTGCCATGTGATACCTGTGAAGGCAAACGCTACAACCGCGAGACGCTAGAGATTCACTATAAAGGCAAAACCATTGCTGACGTGCTTGATATGACCGTTGAAGATGCCGTTGAGTTCTTCTCAGCGATACCAGCGATCTATCGTCGTCTGCAAGCATTGATGGATGTCGGTCTGAGCTATATTCGCTTGGGTCAATCTGCCCCAACGCTATCTGGCGGTGAGGCGCAACGTGTTAAACTGGCGCGTGAGCTTGCCAAACGCGACACGGGACAGACGCTATATATCTTGGATGAGCCAACCACTGGTTTGCATTTCCATGATATCGATAAGCTGCTCAATATCCTGCATGCCCTACGTGATAAAGGTAATACCATCGTGGTCATCGAGCATAACTTAGATGTTATCAAAACGGCGGATTGGGTGATTGATCTAGGCCCTGAAGGCGGTAAAGGTGGCGGTATGATCATCGCTGAAGGCACGCCTGAGGAAGTGGCTGAAGTCGAAGAATCCTACACGGGTATATTCTTAAAGCCAATGCTTGAGCAAGGTATGAAAGAAGTCTGCTAATACCCTTGGTCCTGATTGATAAAAGGCTACTCTTTATAGGGTGGCCTTTTTTATTGGCTGGTATAAGGCAAAGCACAAACTATAAGCTATAAATGGAAGTTGATATATAAACTAAGGCTTAAGTTACTTCACTACGTTACCTTTCTTAATATTTATTAAAGATACTTAAAAGTTAAATGTATTAATATTTAACTGGTTAGATATGATGCGTAAACGCACACGATATAGAAACAACTGGTTAATAACGGTATAGCACGTACGAATTGACGCTACCGACTCTTGTACGACCTCTGAAACTCTTAAGGACTTCTTATGAAAAAATTACTATTTATTGTCTTAGCATCTACTGTTGGCGTTAGCGCCTGTGCGTCAAGCGGCACATCAAATGGCGTAAGCGATCGCAACCATCAAAGACCTGCAATGTCTGCTGATATGAAACAAGCGATGGATGATTGTGCTCAACGAGCTGGCGTGAAAATGTCTAAAGAGAGTCGTCCAAGTAAAAGTGATATGAAGAAACTAGAAGCATGTATGACTGCTAAAGGGTATAAAAAACCTGAAGGACATGGTCAAGGCCGTCCGCAATAACTAGCATTTTTTAGATACTCGGTGATAGAAGGCTGCTCTTTATAGAGTGGCCTTTTTTGTCAGTGAATAGACTATAATTCACTGAACTGCTGAGTCTTCTACATACCAATTTTGAGATTAAACTTTTGAGGTTTTAAGATGGATATTAAAAAAACAGAGATTAATCTTAATCTTGAATCATATAAGCATGAAGGGTACTTCGTTGAAGTCTCTATTGACCTACTCATTGAGGCTGGGAGCTACATTACCTTACTAGTTAATTTATATGATGATAACAAACTCATATGGAATGAGGATCAAGCAGTCATTGGAGGAAACCTTGTAAGATTATATAAATTAATTTGCGGTGTATTAGATAATGTTTGTGACCAAAAAGGAGAATTTGTTCAGATTTTTACAAGACTGGCTTTTGAGTGTATTGTGAATACTAGATATTTAATCAACAACTATAACGAAAAGACAATAATATCTTATAAGCTTAACTCACTTAAAACTGATAAAAGGCTCTACACTGAAATTAAGTCATGTATTGCTGAAAGGGATAATATAGTATTACCAATTGAGCAAAGAATGATGTCGTCGATTGAAAAATTATTCGCAAAGTCAAACATTGAGCTCAATATAGATCATAAAACTGAAAGGAACTGGGGTAATAAAAACTTTTTTGAAAAAACCAAATCGCTAGGTTTAGATAAGTTATATTTGTCTCATTTTTCTTTGACTTCGAATGAAATTCATGGAAGCTGGAGCGACTTAATGTTTCATCATTTAGAGACCAATAGTGATGGAAATTTCGTACCTAATTTTGATTGGGAGACCCCAAGACCTCAACCTCTAACCGCAATAGCATTTCTAGTGCCAACACTACTTATAGAATATCTTGAAACTTTTTTTGATGATATTCCTATAGAACTATTTACAAAAATTAAAGGCTTGGAAAATAGAATTTTATTGTTTATGGAACTACATGAAGAGTGGCTTAAAAAAAGCCCCTAAGTTAGGAGCAGCGTGCAACGCCCAATATCAAAACGTAGATAAAAGCTCGTAGGTTAGATTGACGAAGGAAATCTAACAATCAATATTAAATTAACATTAAAGCCGTCGTAGGTTGGGTTGACGAAGGAAACCCAACTGTCTCATATTCATCAAAACCAACTCGTTGGGTCTCATCCTTCGACACCAACCTACAATTTAAACGCGGAATCACCTACAATCCGTAGGTTGGGTGGAGCTTGCGACACCCAACAAAATTAAGTAATATCAGCTATTAGTTATAATTTGCAGAATAGCATGCAGTATCGAAGGCACTATCAAAAAGGAGCAACCTACTTTTTCACTATCAACCTAGCTGATAGGTCTAGTGATTTGCTAATCAAAGACATTGCAACACTTAGACGCGCCTTCAAACTCGTTAAACAAAAACATCCTTTCTACATTGATGCCATTGTTATCTTGCCAGACCATTTGCATATGTTATGTACTATGCCAAATAATGATGCAGACTTCTCTAAACGAATAAAACTCATTAAATATTACTTTTCTTATAACATTGCCAAAACAGAATCTATTTCGAGTAGTAGACTTAAAAAAAGCGAGCGTGGTATTTGGCAACGTCGATTTTGGGAGCATTGCATTCGCGATGAATCAGACTATCGAGCACATATTGATTATATTCATATGAACCCTATTAAACATGGGTATGTTAAACAGGTTAAAGACTGGCCATATTCCTCATTCCATCGATTTGTGACGGATGGCTTGCTTCCTATTAATTGGAGCGGATGAGGATATTTTTTTAAAGTAAATGTTGGGTGTCGCAAGCTCCACCCAACCTACAAATTAGACATTTTTCAGACTTAAGGTAATTAACGTTTGACCTAAACAAACTCTCTTTCAACATTCATCAACCGTGCATCTACCGTACGCTCTAGCTTTTCTTCAATTTGGCTGCACTGCGACTCGACCTCACGTTTAGACAAGCCGACGATCACAAACGTCCACTCGCTAGCATCATGTCGATCGCGCTCACCACTCTCACATACTGCGATACTTGGCGTATTGCCAAAACGCGCGTGCAAGCCGCCCATACGGTGGCGTTTTTCTTTCAACGAGCTACAGCCGGGCAATGAAAATGTCAACGTCAAAATAGCGATATGCATTTTATGCTCCTTGCCAAAAATTTTATACTTTATAGTAGCATCAAATATAATATCCCATAATGTCTGCGCGTCAGCATCCAGACCCTTTATAATAGCGTATCAATATCAACCAACACGCGTATCTCACCCATGACTTCTATCAGTTACGTAAAGCAGCAGCGCATTACTCGACTATGCGTGCGCTGCGGATTACTCCTTATGCAGTATGGCGCTGAGTCTGCCGTGGTGGTGGACTTGTCCAAACGCTTGGGGCTTGCCTTGGGGATGAACAGCGTCGAATGTTCGCTGAACTTTAATGCTATTACCCTAACGACCATCTGTGACGAGCGCTGTATCACCACCACCAGAGACACGATCAATCAAAGCATCAATGTCAATTTGTTAGTACAAATCCAGCAAATCGTTAATAAAACCGAAGCCACTATCGATCACAATGACTTGATTGACCGCACTACCCTTGCCTTTGATGAGTTGGATAAGACCGTATATCCAACATGGCTCGTAAGTATATTTGTTGGTGCCTCATGTGCGGCGTTTGCTTATCTGAATGGGGGTAGTTGGTCGATTACGGCGGTGACATTCATCGCTGGCATGGTAGCGATGTTTACCCGTATTTACCTGTCCAAGCACCACTTTAACCCCTTTATCACGGTCATTGTGACGGCATTTATCGCTTCACTGATTGGGGCAACGACCTACTATTTTGATATTGGTAACAATGCGGATATCGCTGTGGCCTCCAGCGTACTGCTATTGGTGCCCAGTTTCCCATTGATTAACTCTTTGTCCGATATTCTAAAAGGCTATGTCAATATTGGCGTTGGGCGTGCGGTCTTTACCTATATGCTGACCTTGTCCGCGTGCGTCGGTATCGTGATGGCGCTGGTCTTACTTCGCATACAGCACTGGGGGTTTTAAGATGTGGTTTATTAAAACCGTCATACTGTCTTGTATCATCACCCTTGGTTGGACGCTGATGTTTAGCGTACCCAAACGCTATATCTTGCCGTGTTTGCTGATGACCGCGTTTGGCTTTGGATTAAAAACAGCGCTTGTTTATCAACACATCCATATCGTGGTTGCTAGTTTTTTTGGCGCAATGCTTGCCAGCTTTTTGGGTGTATATTTTTCTAAGAAATATACTCTGCCGCCCAAAGCGCTCATCTCGCCTAGCGTCATTTGTATGATGCCTGGTATCGCCGCCTATAAGGCGATGGTCAGTATGGTGCAGATTGGTTACTTTGGCTTTTCAGATGAGTTATTTAGCCAAATGATGGTGTATTTGTTCGAAGCTTTATTTGTCACCTCAGGATTGGTACTTGGCTTGTCCATTCCGGGGTTGTTATTTTATAGACGTCGTCCTATTGTATAAACGGGTTTGAGTAGATTTAAATATCTAGATGCTGGGCTTTTCTTAACCAACCACCATTTATACTCAAGCGATTCAACACATCTTAACCATAAAAAACTTGTAAGATGGATGACAAGACCCATTACAGTAGAGTCAGAAACAGCACCAATAACAACTTAATAAAGAGACCGTATTATGACCAAACATTATGACTATATCTCTATTGGCGGCGGTAGCGGCGGTATCGCGTCACTCAACCGTGCAGCCAGCTATGGTAAAAAATGCGCCATTATCGAAGCCAATCAATTGGGCGGCACTTGTGTGAATTTGGGCTGTGTGCCCAAAAAAGTAATGTGGTATGGCGCGCAAGTGGCTGAAGCCATCCATAAATATGCACCAGACTATGGTTTTGATGTCGACGTTAAAGGTTTTGACTTCCAAAAGCTGGTACAGAGCCGTCAACAATATATCGAAAACATTCACCGCGCTTATGACAATAACTTGGCCAAAAACGGCGTCGAAGTGATCAAAGGCTTTGCCAAATTTGTCGATACCAATACCGTAGAAGTAAATGGCGAGCTGATTACCGCAGACCATATTTTGATTGCTACGGGCGGTCATCCTATTCAGCCAGATATCAAAGGTGCAGAATACGGCATCGACTCTGACGGATTCTTTGCGTTGAATCATTTGCCAAAACGCGTGGCGATTGTAGGTGCAGGATATATCGCTGTCGAGATCGCAGGCGTGTTAAACAGTCTGGGTGCCGAAGTGCATTTGTATGTACGCAAACACTCGCCACTACGTACGTTTGACCATACTATCGTAGAGAC
>CAJXUF010000177.1 GCA_913061175.1 uncultured Psychrobacter sp. | reverse complement strand
TCTTCAGTCACTTGCTTAACTTCAATGTTAGCCGGTATCAGCTGAATATAAGCAAGATCGACCATAGCGTCGCTTTTTAGCTCATCTTTATTGGCATTGTAATACGCCTCTACATCCGCCTGACTGATTTGTACTTGTTGCTGGTAGTTCTGCCAGTTGAAACGATGCAACCAAACCTTACGGGTCTCAAGCTGCAAGTCGATCAGCTGGTTGACAGCGCGCATTGGATAGATAGCTGTTCCTACAATACTGGCGTTGAGCTGATCTAGACTCAACTGATTGCGAAACTCTGCAAATAGCTGGTTTTTAGTCATTCCGCGCTGACGCAAGAAGTTTGAGAACTGATCGTTTGAAAAGTTACCTTCTGCATCTTGGAATATTTCTTCTTGACGCAGCAGACGATTGATCGTGTCGTCAGAGACTGTCATACCAAGCTTACCTGCTTGCTGCTCTAACAATGTACGGTCGATTAGACCTTTTAATACTTGCTCATGAAGCACATCTTCATTCAACAAGCTGGCATCTTCGACTTGCTCTAGTACTTCGGAACGACGGCTATTGACAGCAGTTTGATACTCGGACAGTCCTACGCTTGCCTCACCTACCTGCGCAATCTGGTTGGGATCGACGTTGCCGCCAAAATAGCTTTCGACACCCAAGAGAGCGAGCGGCGATAGGCATAAAATCAATAAAATGCGACCTGGCCAGCTTTTTAAGAAATCGCGCAATTTATCCATAGTTATCTCTGCTTTATTAACCTATATTGATGAAAAACCATTGTAATACTGTTAGGAGCTGTTAAGTGCAACCTGCCAATATCAGTGCTATCTAAGCTCGCAATGGTAAGAGTAAGAGCGTATGCATTTTATAGTAAAAAACAAAATTTACTAAAGAAATCTGACTTAAATGACACACCTATCGCGCGCCCTATGATACGTGATTTTTCATGCAGACTCAAAATATTCACGACGCATGATACAAACTATAGCGATAAAAAAAGCACCTAAATATTAGGTGCTCTCTTCGATGGTTAGCTCATTACTTCAGCTATAGACCATCGACTATCATTCTACGCTTAAAAAGGCGGCTTAGTTCAAGCGCTCTTTTAAGTTTTTGCCAGCTTTGAAGCTTGGTACTTTGCTTGCTGGAATGCTTAGCTCTTCGCCAGTCTTAGGGTTGCGACCAGTGCGTGCTTTGCGATCTTTTACACTGAAAGTACCAAAGCCAACTAATGAGATGCTATCGCCAGCTTCTAGCGCTTCGCCAACACTTTCCATAACAGCGTTTAGTGCATCACCAGCTTGGGTTTTATTTAGACCACTTTTGTCTGCGATGCTATCAATTAATTCTGACTTATTCATAAAATTTCCTTCAAGTTTAAGGGGGTAATAAATGCTCACGCCAAGTATTGTAACGCTCTCATGGTGCTTACGCAATAAAAACTACCTAACTGGCGCATTAACAGGTTCTTCTTTGTTATCGTCTTTATATCAAGGCAGCATAAGGAGCGCAAGCGATTTTACATATTTTTGTGCTCTACACTACGTATTTGACACCTAATGTTACGCAAAGCGTTAGGAATTTATATATAAGTGGCTCTGCATAACTGAGACGATTGGCTTTTCTATTTTCTACGCTTTGACAGATTTGTCAATTGCCGTCTGTGCATTGCTATACATTAAGTTTGTATATTACTGGTCATAAATAAGAGTGTCTTTATTGACTGCTAAATTGTAATGTAATAGTTTAGCCACTACAGAAACTAGCGTTACTTTTTATTATAAAGACGTTACTATAAGCAAAATATCACTGCAAGTCTTGGGCAAATACAGACTTCTGTTTGCTAAATATCTAAAACTTGCTAAATAAAAAACGGATTACTTACATGAAGCGTTCTACGTTGTCTCACTCTTTTCTTAATATCATTTTAGTATTTATCGAGTCGGCGCTGACATTACTGTTACGTTTGGATCCTGAATTGCGTAAGGCCGCTTATCCGCTCGCCAAGCAAGGCACCGTGGTGGCGCTTCGCCTGTATTTACCGCATGTAGAAGTATTTGCCACCTTTAGTACCAAAGGTGTGTTACTAGATGCCCAGCTGCCGATTGGTCGTAGTGAGCCTGACGTGGTTATCAATGCCTACAGCATTCAAGTTATCAACGCCATCACGACTCATGATAGCGAAACCACCGAAAAGCTACAGATGCGCGGTGAGTCGATTCAAGTACAACTGGTCAAACAGTTTATTATGCAACTTGGGCTTGGCAGCTTGATTCAGGGGCTGATCAAAAAGATAAAGGGTGGCAAGACTAAAACCAAACCTACAGAAGCTGATCTGGAAGAAAAAAAGAACAACTACAAACTGCGTATTAAAGAACAGCAAACACAGATTAATACCTTGACCATTAAAAACCGTGAACTTGAAACAACCGTGAGAGAGCTTCAGAGCAAGCAAAAAACGTTGATGATTGTCACTGTTGTCGCCCTCGTCATTATGATCGGCTCAGTCATCGCACTACTGATGAACTAGTTTTGGTTCGCTGAATTACCTATAAATAAGCGTTCAATGTCTTCTATAGATATTGAACGCTTATTTTTTACTTCATTAAATATGTCTGAGCAGACAAATTAAGCTGCTTATGTCTCACTCATATATCTCTTCTAGACATCATTGTTTTTATCAATTACAGCAATAAGCTTGATTAACCATTGAACCACACTTTAATCTTGACTAAATTACTCGGGATTAAGTATAATTACCTTAATCGTTGCACACATCGGGTTAATCATCTGTTGTTCAATAACGATAAGACAAAACTTAGCTGACGTATTATTGATTGCTCTTTTTACCTTATGAGTATTTATTAAATTTTTTGGCTAAGATCGTTGTTAAACATAAATGACATCAAGTTTGGAGATAACACATGCGTTTGACTACTCGGGGCAGATACGCTGTTACCGCATTATTAGATTTGGCATTACAGACCAGCCAACAAGACAGTGCTGTATCATTATCCGATATCGCCAAACGGCAATCGATTTCAATCTCGTATCTTGAACAGTTATTTTCTAAACTCCGCAAACGCGGCCTTGTCACGAGTATTCGCGGTGCTGCAGGTGGTTATCACTTAGCTAAGCCATTGAATGAGATAGATGTGATGAGCATCATATCTGCGGTTGATGAGTCAGTGAACGCGATGCAATGTGAAGGACGCGGTGACTGTCAAGGTGGTACAATGTGCCTAACTCACGATCTGTGGTGTGCACTATCAAATCATATCGAACAGTACTTGAAAAATATAACATTAGCGCAATTATTAGATATGGAAAACGTGCAGTCAGTCTCAGAGCGTCAGCACACCTCTACAAAAGATATTTCCATAAAAGACATTAATACTATTACTCTATCGAACAGCGAGGCAAACCCAGCATGAGCCAACATAACAACCTTATATACTTAGATTATGCCGCCACTACCCCAGTTGCTAAATCAGTAGCTGCTAAAATGAGCGAGTATTTGACTGTAGATGGTGTCTTTGGTAACCCAGCTTCACGCTCACATGGTTACGGCTGGCAAGCGGAAGAAGCAGTAGAAACTGCTCGCGGTCAAGTTGCTGAAGTAATCAACGCTGATCCACGCGAAATCGTCTTTACTTCTGGCGCAACTGAGTCTGACAACCTAGCTATTAAAGGTGCAGCACATTTCTATCAGTCTCGTGGCAAACATATCATTACCAGTAAAATTGAGCACAAAGCTGTATTAGATACTTGCCGTGAGCTTGAGCAGGAAGGTTTTGAGATTACGTATCTTGAACCACAGCCAAGCACAGGTCTTATCCTGCCAGAGCAAGTAAAAGAAGCACTACGTGATGATACTATTTTAGTATCACTTATGATGGTAAACAATGAGCTTGGTACTATTACTGATGTTGCAGCGATTGGTGAAATCACTCGCGAAGCTGGCGTGGTTTTCCATGTTGATGGCGCACAGTCTGTTGGTAAAGTAAAAATCAATCTTGAAGAAATGAAAATTGATTTGATGAGCTTCTCAGGTCATAAAGCATATGGCCCTAAAGGTATCGGCGCATTGTTTGTTCGTCGTAAACCACGTATCCGCTTGAAAGCTGAGCAACATGGCGGTGGTCATGAGCGCGGTATGCGTTCAGGTACACTACCAACGCATCAGATCGTTGGTCTAGGCGCAGCATTTGCTTTAGCTAATGAAAGCTATGAAGCTGACCATGCACATGCAGCCAAATTACGTCAAAAACTTTGGGATGGCCTACAAGATATCGAAGAGATTTACTTAAATGGTGATCTTGAGAATAGCGTACCAAACATTGTAAACATCAGCTTTAACTTCGTCGAAGGCGAGTCATTGATGATGTCACTTAAAGATTTAGCGGTATCATCAGGTTCAGCCTGTACGTCAGCAACGCTTGAGCCATCATATGTACTACGTGCAATTGGTCGTCCAGATGAATTGGCACATAGCTCAATCCGCTTTAGCTTCGGCCGTTATACTACTGACGAAGACATCGATACCGTTATCAAACAGATGCATGAAGCTGTTGACAAACTACGTGCCCTATCACCACTTTGGGATATGTATCAAGAAGGTGTTGATCTAAACTCAGTCGAGTGGGCTGAGCATTAATTTCTAATATAGCTTTTTAATATAGCTAGCAACATATTTATTAAACGATTGATCAGACAATTAAATTAAGCGTTTGACCCCAATTATCGATGAGTAGTTAGACACTTAAAGTTGATAAACGACTACTCATCATCTAACTAGGAGAAAACCCCATGGCCTATAGTGACCAAGTTATTGATCATTACGAAAACCCACGCAACGTTGGTAATCTTGATAAAAACGCCAAAAACGTTGGTACCGGCATGGTCGGTGCCCCAGCATGTGGCGATGTAATGCGTCTACAAATCCAAGTCGACGATAATGGTATTATCGAAGATGCGCGTTTTAAGACTTATGGCTGCGGCTCAGCGATTGCTTCAAGCTCGCTTGTTACTGAGTGGTTAAAAGGCAAAAGCTTGGATCAAGCTGGCGAAATCAAAAACAACGATATCGCTCAAGAGCTAGCATTACCACCAGTAAAAGTGCATTGCTCTGTACTTGCAGAAGACGCTATTAAAGCCGCTATTAGCGACTATAAAGGTAAGCATGGCGTAGCAGCTCCAGCAGAAGAAGCTGCGATCTAAATTAAGCTAGGCTAAGCCTGCTAGCGTATGCGCTACGTTGTACTAGCAACGCTAAAGTAGCAATGTGTAATCGCTACTGACGCTAAAGAGGTGACAATGACACTTATGTAATTGTCACCTTTTGTTTTCTAATAGTCGTAAGCCTACACTTTTGGCAATCTTGTAATTCTGGTTGTCAGTTTATCTAGATTTTTTTATTGATATTTATGATTAATAGTTAATGGGAGTTGGCATGATTGAAATGACAGAACGCGCCGCTCAGCATGTTCGAGACTTTTTGGACAATCGCGGCAAAGGCGAAGGCATTCGAGTTGGTATCCGTACGGCGGGTTGCTCGGGCTTGGCTTACGTTTTAGAGTTTGTAGATACCCCTGATGAAAATGACACGCGTTATGAAAGTCGCGGTGTTAGCATCTTTATTGATCCTAAAAGCCTCGTATATTTAGACGGCTTGTTGATGGATTACGAAAAAGAAGGTCTAAACGAAGGCTTTAAATTCACCAATCCTAACCAAAAGGGTGAATGTGGTTGCGGTGAGTCGTTTACAGTTTAATTATTCAATGGCTGAAAACCGATATATTTATGCTTCAACAAACTTTCATAAGAATAGTGCAGTATCTCTGCTATCGCTATGAAGAAAGGTTAATTTAGTTAGCCAAGCGATTCAGTATTCTTAGCTAGGTCATGACCTCAAAAACAAATAAAAAAGCAAGGCATCAGATTATGACAGATATTACTTCAGAACCACAGTTTGATAACTTCTTTGCCCTATTTGAGCAGCCTGTACAATTTGAAATTAATCAAAGCAGTCTAGAGCAACGTTTGCGCTTGCTGCAAAAACGCTATCATCCTGATAATGTTGCCAAAAATCAGACCGATATCTGTCTCTTATACACATCTGACGCTGC
>CAJXUF010000176.1 GCA_913061175.1 uncultured Psychrobacter sp. | reverse complement strand
TCTACACACTGCATATCGTCGGCAGCGTCAGATGTGTATAAGAGACAGATACAATGTCGGCACACTGCACCGTGTCACTATCTACCGAGCAATCAGAGACAATCACCAAATCACATTCAGCAAGCGCTTGGCGAAAATTATCCGCATCTGGCAAGCTGACCACAGGGTTGGTGGCCATAATCCAAATGGCCTTGATACGACCATCCAATATGGCAGCGGCAGCATCGCAGGCTTTGACACCCACGTTTGGGGAGATAGGTTGAGGCGACTGCCAAAAGTCTGCCACAAGCTGACGATGATCGGCATTGTCTAGTTCTAAATGCGCCGCCAACAGATTTGCAAGGGCGCCGACTTCTCGTCCGCCCATCGCATTAGGCTGTCCAGTAAGTGAAAACGGACTGGCCCCTACTTTGCCCACACGCCCCGTGAACAAATGGGTATTGATAATAGCATTGACCTTATCGGTTCCGCTTTGTGATTGATTAACGCCCATACTAAAGGCTGTGACTGTTTTATCAGTGGCGGCAACGCATTCATAGAACTGGTGGATATTATCTGCAGACACTTGGCAGGCGCTGGCAACTTCATCAATGCTCCATGCTTTGGCCGCATTAATCGCATCATCAACGCCCAAGCTTTGGCTAACATATTCATCATCTTGGCAACCCTGCTGATCTAGGTAATGCAGCAACCCATTATATAAATGTGTATCCGTACCCGCAGCAATTGGTAAATGCAAATCGGCAAATTCACAAGAGTCCGTACGGCGCGGGTCTATCACAATCAGTTTTTTATTAGGATTGGCTTTTTTGGCTGCTAAAAATCGACCAAACAAAATAGGATGGCACCACGCCATATTGGAGCCTACCAGTACCAATAAATCACAAGCCTCCAAATCCTCATAATTACCCGGCACAAGGTCTGCACCAAACGCACGTTTGTGCCCAGCTACTGCAGATGACATACACAGCCGAGAGTTGGAGTCGATGTTATTATTACCAATAAACCCTTTTATAAATTTATTGGCGACGTAATAGTCTTCAGTCAGCAATTGACCTGAGACATAAAACATAATGCTGTCTCGCCCGTGTTTGGCGATAGTGTCATTTAAACGACTAGCAACGTCCTCTAGTACGGTATCCCAGTCTGTCTGATTTATAAGTGGCTTGTCAGATTTACGTTTGGCATTGAAATCATTACCCAATTGCATAGGCTGATGCTGTTGCATGACTGCGTGCTTATTTTGATAATATGGCTCGGTCAAGCGGCGCGCAGTGCCCAGTGTTTGCGCCAATGCACTCCCTTTGGAGCACAATTTGCCAAAGTTAGCAGGATGATCAGGATCTCCTTTGACGCTCAGCACCTCTGTCTCATTTACGCTCGCTAAAACACCGCATCCCACTCCGCAATAAGGGCACGTCGTGCGGATAGTAGTGATAGAACTATCAATCAAATCACCATCAGATGACAACGGTGCTTTTTTGATATTTTTGGTGGCGCTTATGTCATGTGTCTCAATGACTCGGTCTGTTGCTTTTTGCACGCTATTAGGTAGGCCGTTCGATTTATTAGCTGATACCACTTTGCTTGCAGCAGATTGATTGGCAATAGCGTCATTCATAATGCATCCTCTAACAGTTCAGCCGCTTTATGATGATCGACGTTCCTGTCTGTCTCATTAAATTCTATATCTACTTCCGTAGTTGGCGAATTGTTAAGCGTGATTTCATCCAAATGACAATATGCCTCGCCAAATATGAGTGTGTCTTTGATAGGCGTAATATCAACGTTATCTATAATCAACTGACTGTAAAAGCTGCCATCGCTGGTGTCCCCATAAAGCACAGCGCCAATAAGTTTGTTTTCTTTGAGGTACAGACAATGATAATGGTTTAAGTCAGGCTGACGATACACGAGGGTCTCAATAGTATCAGCGGCTTCGTCATCAAAAGCTATTTGTCCTGCAGAAAATGCCGACATACCAGATACTTTTAATTTTAATGACAACGGCTTGCTGACAAAAGGAACCCAGTGATCTGGTACGGCAGCTTTATTGTCTATCACATTTATATCGTTTTCTATCAAAGCATCTTTTAAAACCGTGACCAATGTATCTACCTGCTGATTGACCGGCGCCACCATTCCAAATAGCTCGCCCTCTCGCTCTATACACTCTCCAATTGCATAAACATTAGGACAACTGGTGTGCATAAAATCATCGACCACAATACCGCGATTAACCTCAATCCTGCTTTGCTTAGCAAGCGCTGTATTGGGTATCACACCCACTGCCATCACGATAAAATCGGCCGCTAGCCTGCGCCCGTCCTTTAAAGATAATCCGCATACTTCTCCTGCATCATTCATCTCAATGGTTTCAGTGTGTGCAGAAACCGCGAGACCAACCCCTCGGCGGCTGAGCTCGGCTTGCAAAAGCTCAGCGGCTGGCAGATCTAGTTGGCGATTGAGTACATAACCATCCATATGAATGACCGTCATGCTCGCGCCCTGTGCCGCCAACGCGCAGGCAGCCTCCAATCCCAGTACGCCACCGCCAATCACCAACCCCGTTTTTCCTTGGCGGGCATAGTCCATCAGAGCGGTCACATCGGCAAGGTCTCGAAACACATGCACGCCCTTAGCTGTGTGATTGGGGAATGGAATGACTCGGGCAGTTGATCCTGTGGCCATTACTAACTTGGCGTAGTTGAGTGTTTGCCCATCATCCAATTCAATACACTGGTGCCTGATATCTATTGCCTCTACCGCAACCCCAGACAATACTGTGATACCTAGCTGCTCATACTCTGCTTCGTCGTACAAATAAGTATCTTCAAACGCTGTGTCGCCAGCCAATACTGGTGACAGCATAATGCGGTTATAGCCCACGTGCGGCTCTTTACTAATTAACGTAATTGGCAAACGGGCGGTGTCATCATTTGAGTGCGTACGAGCAAGCTCAATGGCAAAGCGACTGCCTGCCATGCCCGCCCCGATAATAACGATGCCAGCGTTTTTTTGATGGTCTGATGCTAAGGCGTGAGTGTTGGTATGAGTACCTACCGTAGTTGCGGCTTGCGACATAGATAGTGACATAAACAGAAAAGTCCTTAGCCGCGCGGAGCAGCATTGAATGCAAAACAGCGTGTCATGAAAAGTATGCCAACAATAATAAAATGATGACAAACTCTATGAAGCAAATGCCATGCCATACCAGTAGAGGGTTACGCTTAATGAGAGGTTCTGGGTCACGGCTGTGCGCTTTATTATCAGGGTTAAAATCTTGTAAAAACTCACCAATGGCTTGATAGCGCGCGTTAGTATTGACATGCAGCGCACGCATGAGTGCCTGTTGGCTGGTGTCAGGCACATTCTGCTGCCGTAGCGGCTGCGCGGGCATCATTAGTGTTTGGTTTGGCATCATTAGTGTCTGGGTATTAAATGGCAATTGTCCCGTCAGCAATTCATAGCCAATCACTGCAATCGAGAACAAGTCAGAATGCACGCCTTTTGGTGCATCGGTGTAATATTCTGGTGCAGCATAGTGCAAATCACCATTTGGTGGTCGGGTGCTGTCTTTTAAGATAGAGGAACTGGCGGAACCAAAATCAATCAGTTTGACCGCGCCTGATTTGGTTAAAAGAATGTTTTCGGGTTTGATGTCTTGATGCAGCAGATAGTTGCGATGCATGACCCGAACCGCCATGCCAATTTTGGTGAGTAAATCAAAGGTTTGCCACACATCACAAGGCGCATGACGATCCATAAAGTTCCGTAAACTCTCACCGGCGATATATTCAGTCAAATGATATAAGTATGTGGTACTTGCTGGTACTGGATAGTAACGCAGCAGCCCCGACTCACTGAGCCCAGAGCCCACGTTATGACCACTATTGTTGGATGCAGGATTGACAGGCAATCGATTGGGATCAGCTTGATTGTAAGCCGACTCTCCTGCGCGGCGATGTTTTGATAGGCTCAAACCAATTTTACGTTCTTTTAGAAAATCACGCAGATAGTGACCATCGGCAACAGAATCTAAACTGGGTGATTTTAAAACAAAGTCATGGTTGTATTCATCTTTTACCCAGTACACGTGACTGCGAGCAGTACGAGCAATGATACCAATCACAGTAAAGCCGTCAATATGATCGCCTATCTGTAAATCGGTTGGCAGCTGGTAGCGATTCACATCATGTATGACCGTATCCAGATTATCAAAGTCAATGCCATTTAAATGACTAATACCCTTGGAGCCATTGATAGAAGTAAAACGGGCTGAGCGTGTGTTCATACTCAGCATAACCATGCTTAGATTGTCATGACTACCTGCACTAAAGGCTTGCTCGCATACGGCTTGACTGGTGTTAAGTCCTAGCGGTAATTCGTGTGTGGTGGTCATCAACTGAAGTATATCAGTCGCACTGCTGCACAGCTCAAATTGCAACTCTGTGGGCTCTATATGCTCATAAACCCCATCCGTCATAATGGCCAAACACTCGTTTTGATGGAGGGTAAATACCGATTGTTGTAGCTCTAACTGGCTATCTGCGCCGATAGCTGCAGCAAGCGCTCCTTTATCTTGACCGCGGTGCACGCGGTGATCTTTGCTCAATACTGTCAGACAATCTACCCCAACGCGGTATATTCGAGAGTCGCCTGTATGAAACAGGTGAATACGGTCACCGATACAGAGCAAGCCTGATAACGTAGACAACAACGGCGGCACCCGTTGATACGATTGAGGAAAATATAGAATATCGTTGGCTTTGTTGACTGCTGTTTTGATAATAGTGGCGACTTGATCATCATCAAAACTGATGGATGACGTCTCATCTTGCGATTGTGTCAGTGCAGTCAACCCTAATGTGATTTTGTGGGCAATGGTATTCACTACCAGTCGACTTGCCTGTTTTGGAAACTGACAAGCGCTGACCCCATCTGCCATCAGCACCAATAATGGGGCTGATGAGGACGGGTGAGATCTTGCTTGAGATATTGAGCGATTAGCATTAGATGATTCTGCACCTGAACATTGATAGGGCAAGCAGGTGGTGATAAGTAAGCTGTCTTGGTTTTCAGTCTTGCGACCTGCCATAGTAAAAAAATCAAGCCACCATAATACAGTGCTGCCATCATCAATACTCTTACTTTCATTAGTCTCATCAATAGCAACAAACTGACTTGACTCTATCAAAGATGAAGAAGTGTTGAAATGAGCAGCCATCTCATCCGCATTTTGACTATTGTTTCTATTGGCGTTTGCTGCATCTGTTATCGTCATCTGTCGTCACCCCATACTATCTATGACTCACTTGTATTTCGGCAAATGTGCCATCTGGCATCTCTTCAATAATAATGCCTTCTGGCTCTTTTAAGAGAAACAATGCAAAGAATCCAACCACTGCTGTCGCGGCAATTACAAAGAAAAACACTTGATAAGACACCAGGCTCAGCACCGTTAAATACACCACTGACCCAACATTACCATACGCACCTGTCATCCCTGCAAACTGCCCTGTCATACTGCGTTTGATCAGAGGAATCACCGCAAAAACAGCGCCCTCACCTGCCTGTACGAAGAACGAGCAAGACATCGTAATTAACAATGCCAGTGCCAGTGGCCATGTTGAGTCAAGGAAGCCCATTAATAGATACCCGATGGCCAAACCAGCTGTCAAAATCAACAAAGTAATTTTGCGACCAAACTTATCACTGAGCCAACCGCCACCTGGGCGTGACATGAGATTCATAAAAGCATAGCTCGATGCCAATACCCCTGCCATTACAATCGATAAACTAAAAGTTTCTTGGTAAAACAAAGGAAGCATCGACACGACGGCAAGCTCTGAGCCGAACGTGGCAAAATACAAAATATTTAAAATACCTACTTGCTTAAAATCATAACGATGCGCCACTGGTACAGGCGTGGTGAAAACCTTTTTATTAAAACGGTAGCTACTAATGAACTCGTAAACATACAGTATCGCAAGGCCAATATAGACCATGGTGACACTAGACTGGCTCAGCAAGCTCACACCATCAGGTGATAGTTTCCATGCCAATAATGCCAATGCCAAATACCTGTCTCTTATACACATCTGACGCTGCCGACGATATGCAGTGTGTAG
>CAJXUF010000175.1 GCA_913061175.1 uncultured Psychrobacter sp. | reverse complement strand
AGATTGATATCAATCCTGCGGATTTGCGTATCGATACCTATCGCTCATCAGGAGCGGGTGGTCAGCACGTAAACACGACAGATTCTGCGGTACGTATTACCCATGAGCCGTCGGGCGTGGTAGTGACCTGTCAGAATGAGCGTAGTCAACATGGTAACAAAGCCACGGCGATGAAGATGCTACGTGCTAAGCTCTATGAGCTTGAAATGCAAAAACGTATGGAATCACAGCAAGCAGTCGAAGATGGGAAGTCTGATGTCGGTTGGGGCAGTCAAATTCGCTCATACGTGCTCGATGACTCTCGTATCAAGGATTTGCGTACGGGTGTTGAAACCTTTAACACTGGTGCCGTACTAGATGGTGACCTCGACCAGTTTATCGAGGCGAGTCTAAAAGCAGGACTGTAAAAGGCCGTTTTAGATAAGCAGCCGTTTTAAAATAGTAACCAATATTTAATTAAGGAAAATTATGCCAAGCGTTAATAATTATTTTGATGATAAAGTAACTTCTATTGCTTTTCAAACGGCTACCAAGCCTGCCACTGTCGGCGTCATGGAAATTGGTGAGTATGAGTTTGGCACTAGTGAATTCGAAACCATGAGTGTGGTGAGCGGTGCATTGACGGTTAAGCTACCAGAAAGTGACGAGTGGAAAACGTTTAACGCTAGCGAGCAGTTTACGGTTGAAGCTAACCAAAAGTTTCAGGTAAAAGTAGACGTCGAAACCGCTTACTTATGTGTATACGGTAAATAACGACTTCTAAGTTATAGCAGTATCAAAACGAAAAACGCCAAGTATTTTATGCTTGGCGTTTTTTTGTGTCATATTTCAAATAAATTTTAAGCTACTATCCTGAAAACCATGTTTTACACAGCATTACACTTTGTCTGTGCCAAATAAACAGCAAAAACTACCGTCATTAATTATGCTAAAGCCATGAATTATTAAAGGTATACAGGTTTATGACAAAGGCAACAGTAAAGGCAAGCCAGCAAACAATGACCAAAGACGTGCGTCATGATTACGAGCATCTCGCACGCCGTGCTAATTTGCGTTATGTGAGTGACGATGAACCGGGCTACGAGCGTAGACGTTGGGGTCGCGGCTTTACTTATCGTGATGCAACGGGCAACACGGTCAAAGACAAAGCATTGCGTCAGCGTTTTGATGCATTGGTGATACCGCCTATGTGGTCAGAGGTCTGGATATGTCAAGATGAAAGAGGCCATCTGCAATCAACAGGGCGAGACGAAAAATCACGCAAACAGTACTTGTATCATCCGTCATGGAACAATATCCGTGACCAAGCAAAGTTTGATGCGATGATAGGATTTGCAGAGGCATTGCCCAATCTACGCGCGCAGGTGGAGATAGATTTGGAAGCAGAGTCGTTATCACGTACCAACGTACTCGCTGCCGTTGTTAAATTGCTAGAGACCACTTTGATTCGTATCGGTAACAGCCGCTACGCCAAGCAAAACAAAAGCTATGGTCTGAGTACGCTACGCAGTAAGCATGTCAGTGAAACCGACAATGGACTGGCGTTTGATTTCGTCGGAAAAAGCGCAAAAGAACACCACATTGAGCTGCGAGATGAGCGATTGATTGACATCGTGCAGGCCTGCTCTGAACTACCAGGTTATCAGATATTCAAATATCTAGATGACAACGGACATAAGCAAGTCGTCGACAGTAGCGATATCAATGATTACTTACGGATGCATACGTGTGGCATGGACTGTGAAAGCAAGCTGTACAGCGCAAAGGACTTTCGGACATGGATGGCCAGTGTACTCGCGGCAAGCTACCTTTATGACGAACTACAAACGACTGCAGGAGCTAGCATAATAGCCAGTGCGCCAGAAAGCGCTGAGCGACAGCAACTAGTTACTGATATGGTAAAAAGTGTGGCAGCAGAGCTAGGCAACACGCCGACCGTATGCCGTGCCTCTTATATTCATCCCATTGTCATTGAGCGTTTTTTGGCAGGGCAGTTTTTTGAAACTTACAAACAAGCGCGCCGTGGTCGAACCAAAAAATACCAAAGCTGTGAAGAAAAAGCATTGTTAGGGTTTTTAAGAGCTGATGTTTAAGTGTGAGGTTTTAGATAATAATATTAAGGTGTTAATTCTTTAATAGGAAATTGGAAATATGCGGCAGTACTTTGGCTATTATAGGTGTCTTTGCGGATTTATAACGAATTAATGATAATTAGTTATAGATTATCTCTATTTCTATAAAATAAAAATGATACGTTATGTATTGAAATAAACGTAAAAATACGTTACTAATAGAGCATAATATATACGAACCTATGAAACGGTCTATAGGATGTGACCGTTTTTCAATCATAAATACCATTTTACCAGTTACCTGCTATTGCTAAAGGATTAGCTTATGAACACCGCCTCTCAAACCCCGACGAATATTGATACAGATACTACCGTCACATCAAGAAACTATAGCGATTACTATAATAATTTTGATATGGATACACTGCTGTCAGAAATATTCGGCGAGCAGGTGGACGATCGACTAAATGCCTATATGGCTTGCTGTGGTCGTCATGTACGCGATGGCCGCGCTGACAATGCCGCGCTAGTACACGAAGACACCGCAGGCAATATAACGCGAATGAGCTTTGATGAGCTTGACAAAGCGAGTGCTCAAATCGCTAACTTGCTACAGTCGTATGGGGTAAAAGCGGGAGATAAGGTAGCGACGATGCTACCGCGCACACCAGAGCTGCTGACAGTTGTATTGGCGACATGGCGTATCGGAGCCGTATATCAGCCGCTATTTACTGCTTTTGGTTATGACTCAATTAAATATAGGATGGACAAAGCCGATACCAAAGTCGTTTTTACTAACCTAGAGAATCGCAGCAAGTTTGAAGATTTGGCTGAGCAAACCAAAATGGTATTGGTCGGCAGTATAGAAGATGCTCAGACATGGGGTGACGATCATTATAGCCAGTCTATGGTAGCACAGTCGCAAACGATCGAACCCGTGATGCTCGATACGGATGCGCCATTTTTGCAAATGTTTACCTCAGGTACGGTTGGCAAATCAAAAGGCGTCAGCGTTCCATTGGCTGCGTTACCTGCTTTTTACCTATATATGCGTTATGCCATCGACCTACGCGAAGACGATCAATATTGGAACATGGCAGATCCAGGCTGGGCGTATGGCTTGTACTATGCCATCACAGGGCCTCTGCTATTGGGCATCACGACTTATTTTAATGAGGCAGGATTTGACGCGACTAATACTCGTGATTTTATGGTGCGTCATAAGATTACCAATTTGGCCTCTTCGCCAACTGCATTTCGAATGATGAAGTCTAGCGGCGTATTTGATAATAAAGACAACAATGACGTTGACCTTGATACCAATGCCAAGCTGTCTTTACGCTGTGCCAACTCGGCAGGGGAGACATTGAATACCGAAGTGGTCAACTGGGTCGAAACCTATCTGGCGTGCCAAGTCAAAGACCAATATGGTCAAACAGAAACGGGCATGACTTGCTGTGCACATCATGCACTGGCACATGACTGTCCTGTTGGCTCGATGGGTATGGCGCTCCCAGGTCATACGCTAGTCGTACTAGATGATGATATGAATGTACTGCCAGATGGTGAGCAAGGGCAACTGGCAGTCGTCGTCAGTCAGTCACCTGCGTTTTATTTCCGTGGCTATAGCTGGAATGAAAAACAAGCCTTTGTAGATGATTACTATCTGACAGGCGACGTAGTCGAGCGTCATAGTGATGGTAGTTACTGGTTCTCAGGCCGTGATGATGACATCATTATTACCGCAGGTTACCGTGTAGGGCCTACTGATGTCGAAAACACTGTATTAGAGCATGAAGCAGTGGCAGAGTCTGCGGCAGTAGGTGTGCCAGACGAAGTGCGCGGTCACACTATTAAGTCTTATGTGGTACTAAAAGATGGTATCGAAGGCAGTGAGCAAATCGCCAAAGAAATCCAAGAGCTGGTACGCAAACGCCTATCTACTCATGCTTATCCGCGTGAGGTTGAGTTTGTGACAGAACTGCCGAAAACGCCAAGTGGTAAGATTCAACGCTTTTTGCTACGTAGTCTGTCTGCTGCATAAATGAGTTGGTAAAGCGTCTATACATTCAATAGAAAAACATCTAATAAAAAGTAAAAATTTAAAGGAATAATCATGCAAGTTAAAGAAAACAGCTTTTTGGTCACAGGCGGTGCATCAGGTTTGGGAGAGTCAGTGGCTCGGGCGATTGTAGAGCAGGGTGGTAACGTCGTTATCGCTGATTTAAATGAATCTGCTGGGCAAGCATTGGTCGCTGAGTTAGGCGATAGTGCGCGCTTTGTACGCTGTGATATCACTAACGGTGATGAAGTGCAATCAGCGGTCGAAATGGCAGAATCAGCTTTCGGTGGCCTACAAGGTTCAATCAACTGTGCGGGTATTGTAGTGGTACAAAAGCTGCTAGATCGCGATAACAATCCAGCAGACCTTGAGGCATTTAGCCGCGGGGTCAATATCAATCTGGTCGGCTCATTTAACGTTGCTCGTTTGGTTGCTGCTAGCATTGCCAAGCGCATAGCTAATGAGAGCGATGCAGGCGACCATGTAGAAAAGAATGCAGATCAAGGCATTATTATTAATACAGCGTCTATCGCAGCCTTTGACGGTCAAGTAGGTCAAGCCAGCTATTCTTCGTCCAAGGCAGGCGTGGTCGGTCTGACCTTGCCACTTGCTCGCGAGCTGGCACGTCATGGTATTCGCGTGATGACTATCGCACCAGGCGTCTTTGCTACGCCGATGATGGACAGTATTCCTGACAAAGCTCGCGAGCAGCTAGAAGCAGGTGTGCCATATCCTAAACGTTTAGGCGCTCCCAGTGAGTTTGCCAAATTGGTCACTCACATCATCGATAATGCTTACCTAAATGGTGAAGTCATCCGCTTAGATGGTGCGATTCGCATGGTATAGCAGTCTAGTGAGTGATTCATCACTTTTGCACAAAACGTATCTACAGAGTCTGGCATAGTGCTTTGATACATATGATTAATGACAAAAAATTAATTGTGGGAATCAGAGTCTATGCCATTTTTTTATAAAAAATCTTATCCATCAAATGAGCAGCGCACACCTTGGTTGCCCGTTATCATTGGTCTTAGTCTGACTGTTATTGTAAGCACCAGCGCTATTGCTTATGTCAAAAGTACCTCAAAACCCGAAAACCCCATTCCTCCTTCTATAATCATTGATAGAGTCTTCGTCGACAAATCAGATCGAATCTTAAAACTGATGAGCGATGGTAAAGCCATTAGGTCGTATCGTATTGCGCTAGGGGGCAGTCCATCAGGTCACAAGCAACAAGAAGGCGACCAGCGTACGCCCGTTGGGATTTATACATTAGATTATAAGAATGAAAATTCCATTGCCCATCGTTCTATTCATATCAGCTATCCCAATGATGAAGACAAGGCGCGAGCAAAGTCATTAGAGGTCAATCCAGGTGGCGATATCATGATTCATGGGCAAATGAATGGCTTTGGGTATTTGGCATTGTTTAATCAAAGACGTGATTGGACAGATGGTTGTATCGCTGTTGCCAATGATGAGATGGATGAAATTATGGCAGCGGTGACACTTGGTACTCCTATCGAAATCGTGGAGTAGAATAGTCGGATTGTTATCTAATCTATACTAAATAGATGCACTATTCATTACCGTATTTAATGGAGATTTATCTTTCATTTGCCCTAATAAAAAGGCGTAACTGATCTACTAACTACCTTTAACTGATATTAATAGCTCATTTAAATATTATTAATAATAAATATCATTGCTTTAAGTAAGGTTTTATTTGGTAATCGTCTTGAAATAGGTGTATATATACCTTATATAAGTGACAGATAACAGTGGGCACTAGACTAAGATAATCCTTAGAGGTACTACTGAGAATACCAATTATAAAAGGATATAGACATGAGATTTGAGAAGTTTACTCAAAAACTGCAGTCCGCCATTCAAGAAGCACAGAGCCTAGCGTTAGGTCGCGATCATACAGGTATCGACCCTGTACATTTGCTTGCAGTGTTGCTACAAGATGAGTCTAATTTATCGATCTGCCAACAAGCAGGTGCTTCTATTCCAGCGCTAAAAAATGGCGTTGCCAAAGCATTGGATAATCAAGCGACCATTTCGGAGCCGACAGGTGACGTCAATCTAAATCCAAATTCGGTCAAAATCTTGAACTTGGCCGATCGTCAGGCGCAAAAAGAAGGCGATGATTTTATTGCCACTGAATGGGTGCTATTGGCACCTGTCTCTTATACACATCTCCGAGCCCACGAGACGGACTCCTATCT
>CAJXUF010000174.1 GCA_913061175.1 uncultured Psychrobacter sp. | reverse complement strand
GAGATAGGAGTCCGTCTCGTGGGCTCGGAGATGTGTATAAGAGACAGGCCTTATACCGACCAAACATAGACTATTTTCCGCCAGCGATTATTGCTTGTTTTATCATTAGTGATGGTTGGGATGTGCAGGCACTGCTAGAGCTAAAAGGGAAAGCAGGGGCTGATATTTTAGTAGGCTTACAAACAGATGACCATAAGTATGAACGCTTAGATATTATAGAGGGGGTTGTTAGATGTCAGCCTGGTGAAATAAATGATGTCATTGCACTGCTTAATGTGAATTCTGCAAGTGCTATCATCGGTATAGATGTGATAGATGTTATAAGCTTGTTTGAGGTTGGCAGTTCATTCCAGTTTGTTCAAGCGAGCTCTACAGGCGAGCATGAATTCGATATGATAAAGATAGCCACACACAAGCTGATTAATCTACTTGCAAAAGCTCATGATACTAAAGGAATATTTGTTGGCATGCAGAGTCCGCAAAGCTTACCACTGGAATCCATGGCTTATGTAACAGAAGCTGTTGAAGAGTTGTTGTCTGGTGACGATACCTTTATATACTATAGTTCAAATAGTACTGATGAGCCTGAATTTTTTCGTTTGAATGGAATTTATGCTGAAGAAAAACAAAGCCACACGTAGTAAACGTATGGCTTTGGCTGCTACTATCAATTGAAGCTGGTTCTATTTGCTAACAGAATCCCCGCGCCACATAGCATGCTCACACACTGCGCAAAACCAACTCTCTTTTGCTCGCATGTAAGCAATATCGGCAGGTACTTCAATAGGACAGGCGCTTCCGCAATATTCGCAGCACACATCATCTAAGCAAGCGTAGCATTGGCTTACGGTTTCAAATAATACATGCGTATTAATGCTATATTTTTGACAAAGCAGACGGATATAATCTATATAGCTGATTTTGTGATCATAAGCCCAATAATCTTCACAAACCTTTTTGTCCCAAGCATTTTGTGTCATGCTCCATTCAATCTTGATGCCCACAATATACTCCTTTTTAATGGCAGAATGACTATGATTAGTGTCACATTTTTATAGTGACTATATCTATTTAACAAGTCGAGCTCATCATAGTTAGCCAGTTATTGAGCAGCAAGATGAGTCTATGACATAATAGAGCGTTAGTCAGCATAAAATAGTTTTTGACGGAAACTTAGTTATTGCCAACGAGTATTATTTTAACAGAAAAGTAGTCACTGGCAAGTATTTTTTACTTACCAATAAGGATTTTATTGTGATTTCATGTAATCTACCAGTGCTTTTAGCGGAAAGAAGATTGCGAGTTGCAGATTTAGTAAGGATGACGGATATCAGCAAGTCAACGCTTCATAGAATTTATAACGATGAGACAACTCGCATAGAATTCGATACCCTGAGTAAGTTGTGCCAAGTATTAAAAGTCACCCCAGGGGATATTTTGAAGTATGTTCCCGATGAGAATGAAGAAAACTAAGCTTGATAGGAAGGTCTACTGATATAGGACGTTAACCTCCTCACCTAACTAAAACTGAAATTTTAAAATACTCTTTAGCCTTTATTTATCAAGGGCTGAAGAGTATTTTTTTGTCTAAGAAATGGTTATGAATCAGTATTTGAGTTATCCAAAGATAAAAATATAACAGCAATATTAAAGGCTTTACAAACAATAAGTTATAACATATTATGATGAATATATTTCACTATTAATAGTATTAAAATGAATGATATTCATCTAAAACCTACTCAGAAGTTTATAACTTTCAGTAAATATAATCTGGTTGTTCATCAAGATGCGCAAAAGGCATTGCTGATATGGCATCAATTTAGGCCAAGAATAGCTAGTATAAATATAGGTGGCTTGGATGATTATTACCGCCCACCGCTACGATTGGTGATTGGTAAAGATTCGACTTATTATTTTTTTAATGAGTTTAGAAGGTTTGATGAAATTCTAATAGAAGAGACTAGTTCACGTCAGCCTTGCTTAGTTGCTGCTGAAAGCCTGAGAGATATTAAGCGCTTAGCTTGGAGTGAGGTGATCGAGCTAGCCTTCTCAAGGGGAATTAATCATCCTGAGTTTTTTAAGGCAATCAGTAATAGTGCACCAAAAAGTATTATTTGCGAACTCATGAATATTGAGCGCCTGACGGTAGACAATTATTGTAGGTTCGCTGGTATCAGCCAAAGTGCTTATGAGTATCAGCAGTGTAAATTAGCCAATGATGAGGTGATGCTGGGGCTACCCAAAAACCTGAGTTGGATGGAAACTTCTTATGGTTCACACTAAATTATTTAATGATGTGACCGACAGGCGAGTGTTTGATAAGCTTATCCCAATAGGTTCACCACATCACATACAAATGTCTCAGCTTATGATTGATGTGATAAGTTTAGTGCCAGATGATGATATTGGTTTGTTGTATTCAAAACCACGTGAGAATTTTGCAGATTTTACTGGGATAGACTGTAAAGATGTGATTAAACAAATTATTCGGCAAGGTAAAACAGTAGAGTGGGCGGTTACCTATATGCTGATTGTCTTTTATCAGGCCTATGGTGCGATAGACGTTAATAGTAATGCTTGGCGGTTTATGAGCGGCTACTTAAAAGTGATATTCATGATCACAGTACGCAACGACAAGCACTTTGCTAAAATTGATAAGCTTGGCGTGCGTATTCGTATGGCACTAAGACCTACTGATCCGCAGTGTGAGATTCTCGACCAGTTAATCAGTATTCACGATCAGTGCGATAGCTTGTCCTCATGCTTATCTTATATCAGACAATATGAAGCAAGCGTTAAACAGAAAGAGGCAACAGGTAAAACAGCGAACCAATATCTTGGTAGTAAAATAGGTCAAATCAGGCTGGCTTATGAGGTGGTAATTAATAATAAAACCTTTGTTGGCAAAACTTATACTGAGAGTACTAAACGCGTAAAGTCGGCTCAAACCGTCATCAAGACATTAGTGGATACTGACAATGAGCCACTACAAAGTATAGTGTTTGGTACGAAACAATCAAAAAAGCACAGTAACGTGGCAATCGCTGAAAATATTGCTGATGACAACGAAGTACCTTTGCTAGACAATAACTTTAAGCCCGTCACACAAATTGCTAAATCCTCTGAGCTGCAGCAATGGCGATTGAAAAATAACCATCAACATGCCCGCCGTAATCAATTTCATTTCCCAACCAATCATCGTCAGCTAAGCATTACCGGATACCAAATGTTATTTGCCACGCTTTGGCAGCGCTTTATGAGTGTTGATAAAGAAAGTGGCATTGGGTATGTCGTCTTACTACTGTCACTATTAAGTGGACTTAGTATCGATAACATCATTGCTGATTGGCAATGTAGTCACAGTCAACGGCAGTATTTGGTCTATGACCGTGTCCGTAAAGTTAGTAGCATTGCCATCATGATTGATGTGACGACCAATACTCGAAGTCATCTGCTTGCCCACAGACAAAGCTATGGCAGTACCTTTTATCGTGCAATTCCTGAAGCTTTACAGATTATGCTTGAGGATAAAATTACCGTTTCATCCGATACTGTTAAAGATGCTATCTCTTATGCTAAAGATCTGCTTAACCTGCCAACACTGAGTCCGCAATATATTGAAGCAGGCCTGTTTATATTGATCAAAAACGAGCTTAATAAGCCATTATATGCTGACCTGATCACAGGTGTTGATGTACGGCATAGCTCTGCGCTGTATTACCTTAGCACTAAAACGGTAGAGTTAGAGCAAACTTATATAAAAACGGTAGAGCTGATAACTGAATATTGTAATGATGAGCAAAAAGCACTTTTAATAGATGAGTGTAGCGTACCGATGAACGGGCATAGAAGCCACATTGGTAGTGATATGGCACTAAAGACCACAATGTGCCAGCAGTTCTTTAATCAACTGGCTGTCAGTGCCGAGAGCTTTAATGGCAAGCTAAAGTCCCACATGGATCGCTATATTGCGCAGTTTAATAGCTATAGTATTTGGTTGTGGCATATTGTCATGATCCAAACCGGTATTCGCCCAGTCAAGCATGCACCAGGCTTGCTACACCAGTTTGACCTTCAGCGGCGTATACTATGGGTATCTGACAAAGAAGAGCGTCATGCGCAGTCTGATGGTAGGCTCATTCCTCTTAGCAAATTTTTGATAACGGCTATTCAAAACTACATTATTTATATTAAGCAATTTGCCGCTATCTATAATTCATTATGTCCAACAGCACCTTATCCCATCAATGACATCTTGCAATCAGAACAACCCCTCATTCAAATTTACCAAAAAAATCCAAAAGGCTTTGCCAGTATTACGCCAAGCCGAGTCCGCTATCAGTTGCAGGACTTTTTTAGTCATCAGGATAATTGGCTACGTCATCAGCTGAGATCCATGCTCACAGGGCGCGTGCCTGACTATCTGATTTGCGCCCTTTATGGTCATGAGCATGCTGATCAAGAATTCATGCACCCGATGTCATCAAGCTTCATAAATCAACTGCATACGCTCAGTCCCCATTTAGATGCGATTGCTACAGACCTTCACTTAAAACAAATTGAGGTTCGTCTATATGGATAATATTAGCGCTCATAAACTGCGACAGCTTAATAGAGAAGAATCCAAAAAAAGTATTAAGCGTGATGCTAAAAAATTAATCGAAGAATATATCAATCAAAATTCTATGCAGCCGCCTTGTGAGCTGCAGCATCATTATGAAGCGATTAACCAGTTGCTAGAAGGGACGTTCGACACCGCTCAAAACTTCCAATTGGCTCGGCGTGGGTTTTTAGAGTTTGTTCGTGATTATAATAAAACTCATCAGATATATCTTAATGAGCCTGTAGTACCGATACTGGCAACTCGTGAGCGCTTGACCATTAACTATGATTGGTTTGTGAATGGACGTGCTGTGGCAGACAGTAGTGCGACAATGATAAAGGTTTGGCAACGAAAACGGCGTTTCTCAGTAAACGACTTGGTTGAAGGGGTGCTGTATTGCAGCATCATGTATGGTGGTATTAATGACATTGTGGTGCTAAGAGCGTTATACGATTGGCTGTTTGGTGAGCGCCGTGTGTATAAAATTAACATGCCAGCAACTGATGAAAAAAGCAGAGTAGGATATTTGGCTATAATACTGCTTGGAGTGCGTGATAATAATTATGGAAATACGCTAGATGACAGCGAAAGCTTACACCGTTTTGTTGATTATGTTCTCGATGATATGAGCTTGTGTTTTTTATATGCTCTAAAGGATAAGGCGTTAAACACGGCCAAGATAAAGCCATTTAATACCGTAATTAACAATATCTCAAAAACGCTTAAACTTACTAATAAAGATATCGATCGCCCGCAGCACTCACTGCTCATCAAATATGCCAATTACCACTGGCGACAGTTAGAAGGTAGCCTGATTGATGGTGCGCTTACCGTGGTAAAACAAGGTGATCTCAAAACCACGGGGCTGCCGACTGATAAGCTTGTCCATTATAACCAAGAAACCATTCACCCAAATCCTGAGCCACTCGAATGGTCTGAGTTGTTTGATGTCAGTTATCAGACGGCAGGGAAATCACAAGACAAGAGAAATGCCACAGCTTATCCAAGCTTTAGCAAAAACCTGATCAAAGAGCTGCAAGATGCGCTCAAACTAACTAGAAACGCCGCTATTTCCACTATCACAATATTAAAAACAGTCGCTAGCCAGCCCAATGTTCAGCGTCTACTGAGCTGGGCGCTGTCTTTACTTGGTGATCATAGCATTCGGCTCAATACCATCAGTAAATATGTGGGCTGCATTGGCCGCGACTGGTTGATGCTGACAATGGATGAGGATATTGATCAGTGGGAGGGTAATGACTTTGATGAAGTTTATGAGCAGATTATTCAAAGTAAGGTAAAAGATGGTCGCAAGTTATCTGTACTATGCAAGTCTTCAGAGTTTGATGATGATACGTCTAGTAGTATAGATAACGATAACAATGCTACTGGTCAATCGTTATCTCATCTTGATCGCCTAAAAGACAGCCAGAAATTTACTTATGGTCGTCTGAAAGCATTTCACGATCATCAGCGTATGTACTTTGATGCTCCTTATGTCTATTTTCCATGGGGTAGTAATAGGCAAGTCGTTAAAGCCAATATGATATCACCGCGTGTCTATCATGCGATGAAAGAGTATGTGCAGTTATCAGAGTTGGAGGTTGATCAAAAGCGGCTTTGCTTGATTGTACTAACACTCGCTTATCGCGCTGGTATGCGTATCAATGAAATCATTGGTATTAAGGTTAAAGACATTACAGATATAGGTGTCATCAATGGTCAAGTGATTGAAATACCTAAAATAATCCTCAAACCCAATCGCTATCGTAGGCTCAAAAGTAGTAGTGCCAAAAGAGTAATACCGATAGATAGTCTTTTCAAGGACGATGAGCTGTCTCTTATACACATCTCCGAGCCCACGAGACGGACTCCTATCTCG
>CAJXUF010000173.1 GCA_913061175.1 uncultured Psychrobacter sp. | reverse complement strand
CTACACACTGCATATCGTCGGCAGCGTCAGATGTGTATAAGAGACAGTTTTTACTATGTACCATGCCCTTGTCGGTAGAGGACTGTTTATTCGGATTGCCTTTTAGCGGTACGTCCTCTTGTAGTGCTTTTAATAGAGTATTGGCCACTTCTGCAATCGGCTCACCAAAGCGAAAAGACTGTGTCAATAACGTCTGTGGTAATGGCAGCTTTTTCATGGCATTGACCGCGCCGCGCCATTCATAAATCTGCTGATGGGCATCGCCCACATAGATGACTTGTCTCGATTGCTGGGTCAAAATACCCATCATCAATGGGTCAGCATCCTGTGCTTCATCAAATAAGATAAAGTCCGCTGGGATACTAGGCTTAGATAATGCCCACAGCTTTAGATAAATATCATGGCCAATACCAGCAGGGTGACGCGCATCAATCGACTGTAACCAGCGCTGCTCAACAGCAGGGTAGAGCATCTCGCGCAGCTGTTCTGCATCTGAGTCATCGAGCCAACTTGGGAAGAGTATGTGCCTTGGCGCAGGGTAGCTGGCATGCGTGCTGCAAAAATTACTTACTGCATCGCTGACGAAACGCGATAGTCGTGCGGGTGTCAGTGTGATGTATTTATTAACCCCATCCATCTGCCGACGCACTTGCACAGGCTGTAGTCCCAAATCATCACCGAGACGCTTGGGTGAAAAGCGCGGCAAAGATAGCTTGGCGGTAATATCACGAGCAACATGACGATAAGCTAATGAGTGAAAAGTACGGCACTCTACATGCGGCGGAAACTTTGAGCGAGCATCATTGGCAATCGCTTTGTTAAAAGCCAGATATAGTCCGCGGCCACGTAAGCGCTCACCGATTAGCTTGAGCGTCGTTGTCTTACCGGCACCCGCATAAGCGACCACTTTAAACGACTTGTGATCCATCGCCATATTCAGCGCGCTCAGCTGCTCGTCAGTGGGATCGCTCATATAAGCTGGTATAGATGCGGACATAATAAAGCTACCTAAATACAAAAATTGATTAAAAATAAAAGGGGCAAAAAAAGCCACTGGGTAAACAATGGCTTATAGATGATGGTGATGCTAAAACGTGATAATAAGCAATCAGCTTACTAATGAGGCAAGAATAAAACGGTGTAATGGTAGTTTAACGCATAGCTATATGTAATCAATAACTTTATTTTAGTCTGGATTAGACTGATAAGTGTCTTATTCTTTGTCTGTCGATACGATAGTAGGACTGGGCTCTTCTTTGATTAAAATCTTTGCCAAAAACAAACCAAGCTCAAACAACAACCACATTGGAATCGCTAGCATGAGCATCGATACGCCATCGGGCGGCGTGACAACGGCAGCCACAGCAAAACAGCCCACAATGATATAACGACGTTTTTCTTCTAAGCTCTGAATGGAGACAATACCTGCCAATATCAATAGCAAAGTGACAACTGGAATCTCAAACGTTAGACCAAATACCATAAATAATTTTAAGGCAAAACTGAGATAGCTGTCGATATCCGTCATGGGTAGTACGTTTTGCGGGGCAAACATAATGAAGAACTTTAAGACCCCTTTGAGCACAATAAAGTAAGAAAAAGCCACACCAGCATAGAATAAAAATATAGAAGATAGCAGTACTGGAATAGCGATTTTCTTTTCTTTTTTATACAGGCCGGGTGCTACAAATGACCAAATTTGATAAAGAAGGTAGGGCATCGCCAAAAACGCGGCTACAAATACGGTCAGACGTATCGGCGCCATAAAGTTTGACGTGATATCGGTGGCAATCATGGTCGAGTTGGCGGGTAACTGCGCAACTAATGGGTCAGACAACAAGTTATATAGCTCGCGCGAATAGCCGACCAAGCCTAAAAATATTATCAGTACCGCCACACATATTTTGATCAAATGCCGACGCAGCTCAATCAAATGCTCGGTAATAGGCATGTCAGCCAAAGGGCTTAAGACGTCATCTGATTTTTTATCTTGAGTGGTACTGGTTTTTGCTTCAGCACCTTGATTAAGTGTGGTTTGGTCCATAGAGTCTTGATCAATAACATCTTGGTCAGTAATGGCAGAAACAGAGATTTTCTCTTGACGACTTTTTTTGCGTTTGAATAATGGCATCAATCAGTCTCCTGCTTATGGTCAGAAGTCTGCATGTTGGCAGGACTGTTGAGTAAGGCATCAGCTTTATAGTTTGGCACATATGGCGGCATTGGGAGCCGACGTGCTTTATCATAAGCGCCAAGTCGAAACCACATGTTTTCCCATGGACGGGTAGTGATGGTCTGAACAACTGGCGCTGCTTTGGCGTTATCGCTCATATTTGGATCATTTATATTGTCACCGCTGTGACCGCGCTTCGATAATTGACTATTTTCTATTGTATCTGGCTGCTCGTCAGTGGCGTAAGCATAGTCGAAGGCTTTTGGCGTGGCTGATTGCTGTTTTTGTGTGCGGTTATTTTCATGAGCTTCGTCACTCTTGCTATTTTCAGCATTCGTAGATGCTTCAGAAGCTATCGAAGCAGGACTATGCGAGCTTTCAAAAGCTTTCATATTACCGCGCATTTCAGCCATCTCACGCCTCATTTCAGCTTCAGTCTGGCGAATTTTAGCAAGCTCTTTTTGCATTTGTTGGCGCGTTTCAGCCAAGTCAAGCTCAGCCTCTATTTCAGACTGCAATGTTGAGACTGTACGGCGAATTTTGGCGTACCATTGCCCAGCCGTGCGCGCTGCCTGCGGCAGTTTTTCTGGGCCCAGTACGATTAGGGCGATAACGCCGAAGAGAAGTAGTTCAGAAAACCCGATATCAAACATAATGGTCCGATGTCACTGTTTAGATGCTATACGTTATGCTTATCATCAACCTTGGTGGTTGAGCGCTCTTCAGTGTGTGCCGTCGCATCGTGGTCAAGAACCGCGTGTTTTTTGGCATGCTCTGTATTTTCATCTTTAACAGCTTCTTTAAAGCCTTTAACAGCACCGCCCAAATCTTTACCAGCATTTCTGAGTTTTGAGGTGCCAAACACGACAACGACAACGACCAATAGTATCAGCCAATGTGTAATAGAAAAACTACCCATAATGGTATCCTTGTGACTTGGTTTTGTGACTTGGTTTTCAGTCTTTATACGCCTGCTTTTAGTTTGCAAAAGGGTCTATCTAGCAAACAAAAAGCATCGACATATAATGCGAGATAAAACAGAGCTATATTATAACCTGCACTTATTACAAATAGGTGAAAGCAACAATAATCAAATAAAATAGACGTTTATTTTTTATTTAGGCTTATCTAGCGGCTTTTTCATCGATACCGGATAACCCAAAACGTCTGCCTAGCTCATTTAACACAGCATCCGACTCTATATCAAACCATGCCAGTCCAACCAAGGTATGGAACCAGACATCGGCAACTTCATAGATTAACTCATGACGCGCTTCATCGTAGCTTGCTTTGTCTGTACTCTCATCGCAGTTAGCAAAATCTTTGGCAGCGATGATAATTTCTGTACTCTCTTCACCAACTTTTTCTAATATCTTATTTAATCCTTTGGCATACAGACTGGCCACATAAGAGCTGTCGGCATCGGCTTGTTTGCGCTCTGCTAATACGCTATCAAGCTGCTGCAATACAGAGGCTTTATCGACTTGTGCTTGAGCAATATCAGATTGTGCTTGGATGGTATCAGAATCAGTATTCGCGCCAGTGTTTTCCGTTTCATGAGTGTTGCTAGTAGATTCATGAGTGTGATAAATATCCGCAGGGTCTTTCAATACTTTATCGACGGTCTGCCACTCAGGCGTTTGGCCTGATAAATCCAACCGCTGATAAAAGCAAGATTCACGTCCCGTATGGCAAGCAATGCCGCCAGCCTGAGTGACACTAAGCACAATCACATCTGCATCACAGTCTAGACGAATATCATGCACAGTTTGCGTATGACCTGACGACTCACCTTTATGCCACAGTTTGGCACGTGAGCGCGAAAAATAAACCGCTGTCTGTGTTTGTGCGGTGAGCTGTAATGCCTCTGCATTCATCCATGCCATCATCAAAATACGACCTGTCTGATGATCTTGAGCAATTGCAGGAATCAAACCATCAGCATTAAAAGTTACGGCAGTCAGCCAAGCAGGTAAAGTCATAATGTATTCGTCGTCTTATAGGTAGAAAGTGAAAAAGAGTGATAAGCAATTATACTACTTATGATTAAAGCGGGGAGATTATCTGAAATGCTCTGCAATATGCTGACAACTATCAATATGATGTCAGCTAAATGCGCTATAGAGTGCAAGTATGCTAAATGACAGCATACTATTTATAACAAGCGATTCTACAGTCTAAATAAATGCGGATACAGCGCTTCTTTGATCGTATTATCAAGCTTGGTCACTTTATTGAGGTTAAAGTCGTAACCTCTAAAATGCTGGCGCGCTTTTGCTACTATTTCGCCCGTGTGCATCCGCGTGACTTTTAGGATTATATTACCGCCATTATCATATATTGGCTCGACACCAACTTCAAATAACAGCTCTTCTCGTACGCGGATACGGCTCACAATATCTAGCTGCAATTTATCAATAATCAAGCCTTGATGGTCTGCATTGATTTCTTTGACTCCTTTAGCGTATAGAAACCTTAGCCGTGCTTCGGACAATAGCGCCGTCAGAGATTCGACCGTCATATGCTGTCCTGCGTCGGCTTCCGTATGACGTACACGCATCACTGTCTCAAAAACAAACAAGTCGTCGTCGAATACTAACTCTTGTTTTGACACACTATCTCCTAGAGTGATGGCCAAAGATTATTCTATTTATCATGCCGTAGGTTGGCAGCATTGTTATCGTTATGACTATGCATTCCAGCTTAAATACGTATGGTTAATAAGTGGGTTTTAATAGGGTTTATATGAAGATATAGCTTAGTCTCTACTTAAGCACAGCTTAGGCTGACATTCAATCTATTTGGATAAAAATCAGCCGTTTTATTAAGGCTTTTAAGAGAGCTGCTATCGCTTATTTGATGCTGATTACTTGTCTTTATTGTCTACTAAAACCTCGCCAAAACTTTACTTGGCAAAACAAGGCACTATCTGCTAAAATAGCGCCTCCCACCTCGAGGCAAATAGAGGTTTAGTGGTTATTTATATAACGATTATTCAGTATGACTATTTGACGACCAGGTTCTAAAACAGAAAAAGAGGCAAATCATCATGAAAGTTAAGATGAAAACCAGAAGCGGCGCAGCTAAACGCTTCAAAAAAACAGCGAATGGCTTCAAGCGTAAGCAAGCATTCAAAAGCCATATTTTGACCAAGAAATCAGCTAAGCGTATTCGCCAATTGCGTGGTCTTAAGTTGGTGCACAAGTCTGACGAAGCAGCAGTTCGTCGTATGTGCCCATACATTTAATAGCCTACCGTCATCTATCTTTGATTGAAAATATTTGACTTTGCAATCTGACAATGATGTTTGTTATTTAACGGCATCATCACTCGCTTAACAGTGATTAAAAAATCTTGGAGTAAATTATGGCCCGTGTAAAACGTGGTGTACAGGCAAATCGCCGTCACAAAAAAATCTTAAAGCGCGCAAAAGGCTACTACGGCGCCCGTTCACGTGTTTACCGCGTAGCGGTACAGGCAGTGACCAAAGCTGGTCAATATGCTTATCGTGACCGTCGCAACAAGAAACGTACTTTCCGTCGTCTTTGGATCGCACGTATCAATGCTGGTGCACGCTTAAACGGCTTAAGCTATAGCCGCTTCATCAATGGCATGAAAAAAGCAAACATCGCAATCGATCGTCGCGTTTTAGCAGACATCGCTATGCATGATGCAGCGACTTTCACAGCATTGGTCGAAAAAGCAAAAGCGGAATTGGCCTAAATATTAACCGTCCTTTAGGTATGATGCTTTTAAATAATTATTTATAAGTAATTGTCTAAATGGATAGGACTAATATTGATTAATAGTATGATATTAATAAAAGCTACCGCTGGTCGGTGGCTTTTTTTATATTAAATTATTTTAAGCGTGCTCTATATTGAACTTTGTCGAGCAAAAATACGCTTATCATCGTCTAAATATTCAAGCCATTCTTATAACCAGCCTTTATATTAATCTTTTATATAAACATAGCTGGATAAATGGTTTGCAATATTTGGTCAAATCCCTACAATTAATAGTCCGTTCAAATCAGGAATAATGCGTCTTATGACTAACCCTGCTGCCACCAACGACTTGTCGGCGCTACCGACCTTGTCTTCAGAGCTCAATGAGCTCAACGAAGCTCAGCTTACCGAATTTGCAAATGCTGCTGAAGCCCTAATCCTACAAGTAACTGATGCGCGTACACTGCAAGATTTGCGTGTGCAATTGACTGGTAAAAAGAGTCCCTTAACGGGCTGGTCAAAGCAGATGGGCAAGCTCGATGCTGATGATAAAAAAACTTATGGCGGCTGGTTGCATCAAGTACGTAGCCGCATTCAGCAAGC
>CAJXUF010000172.1 GCA_913061175.1 uncultured Psychrobacter sp. | reverse complement strand
TGGGCTCGGAGATGTGTATAAGAGACAGCACTTACGATAACCATCAGTATCTAAATGAATAGCTCCCGTCGCATATAATCCTAAGCCAAAGTTATAAGGCTGCCCTTGATACTGCCAAAACTGACATAAGCCATCATGCATGGTACTCAAGCGCCATAAATTGTCTTCGTACTCAGGTACCCAGATATCCATAGCACTTGCATTCATATGTTTACTACCGTCTGCCCCGCCTGCACAGTCATTCAAACCTGGGTTACGATATACCGAACGTATCTCACTGCTGAGTGGTAAAATACCTTGATTTTTCAACTCACTATAAAGGCGCAATGTTGGTACAATGTTAGACCATAGCTCTTGAGGTGGCAATTGATACGGCTCATACCCGCATTTACTCCAACTACGGGCAGTCGTCAGCAGTTGAGACAATGGCGGTACATTCTGTGACCCGACTCGGGCGCTGAGATAGCGTTCATACTCTGCTACTTGTCTGGCACGATAGCTATTGCTATTTAACCATGCATTAAAATCCATATTCATAGAATCGTTATAAGCACCATTATAGGTGTTGTTTGCTGTACTATAAGTAGTACCGCGTCTCACTACATTCACACGTTTGTTTTCTTCAATGGACAACCTAGCATCAATCTCGAAATCACGCTGTTTTTGTACAATCAAGTTTTGCATACTGTCGCCATTTGATGCATTCGCACCACTCAACATGGTGACACCAGGACGCTGATTTGAGCTGTTGGTAGAGGGCGTTATATACGCATTACTGTTATTGCTTGTACTGCTACTATGACGTATTTGAATACGGCGTTCACTATCATCACTGATAATAACGGCATGAGCACTGACACTGCCAGCACATAGGATAAGGGTGATAATAGGTTGGCAAATTTGCCTATACGCATGGGTTTTTGATTTTATCATTGCAAGAAACTACCGCTAAAAACGTTTTATCGATACTATCAAATTTTCAACAAGCAGGCTAAACTATCGCTTCTAATTTGAAGTCCAATATTGATAATTAACACTTATCCTTACAACTTTTATAATTGAGTGACTTTATTATTATTTGTGAATTATATAGCCATTGCTTGCTCGCATAATTTTATTAAAGTCGGTACTTTTAAATACGCTTCTCATCATTATTTATAATGAGCTAATTTAGTTAGTACTTCCCTCCTACACCAATTGTTAGCCAAATTCTGCCTATGTCTTCTAACCCGCAATATCGTTTTTCACGTCAGAGCCATCATTTGGGTCAAGGTCATGCACCGACACTATGGCAACGCATTCATATCGACCCATGGTTAACTTTACTGTTATTGACGGTTTGTTGTATCGGTCTGACGATTCTATACAGTGCCGCAAGCCAAGATATTGGTATGGTCATTCGCCAAATGGTCAGTTATGGGGTGGCATTCGCTGTAATGTTTACTATGGCGCAGATACCGCCCAGTCTCTATCGTACTTTCACACCCATATTTTATGTCTTAGGACTTATATTATTGGTATTGGTAGATATTATTGGTGAAGTACGTATGGGTGCTCAGCGCTGGATCAATTTGCCTGGGTTCGGTAGTGTGCAGCCTTCAGAGTTTATGAAGCTCGGCATGCCAATGATGTGTGCTTGGTTTTTGTCTAAGCGTGATTTGCCACCATCAGCGTCTAGCATTGCTATTACCTTGGCATTAATCATTGTACCGGTGCTATTAATTGCTAAAGAGCCCGATCTTGGTACATCACTACTGGTCGCTGCCAGTGGCATATTTGTGCTTTTCTTAGCAGGCCTCTCGTGGCGTTTAATCTCTGCTGCTGTAATTTTGGCTGTACCGTTTATAGCATTTGCTTGGAACTTTTTGCTCCACGACTATCAGCGTACACGGGTATTGACACTCCTTAATCCTGAAGCAGATGTACAAGGCGCTGGATGGAACATCATTCAATCGAAGACAGCCATTGGTTCTGGTGGTCTCACTGGAAAAGGCTATCTGGAAGGCACGCAATCACACCTACATTTTCTGCCAGAAGGCCATACTGATTTTATTATTGCCGCCTTCTCCGAGGAGTTTGGTTTACTCGGTGTGATGCTACTGATGTTCATTTATTTCTGCCTTTTATCACGTGCCTTATATATCGCTTTTACTCATCCTGATGTTTATAGTAGATTGTTGGCTGGTGCTATCGCCATGTCTTTCTTTGTTTATATATTCGTCAATGTCGGCATGGTTGGCGGCATTTTGCCTGTCGTAGGTGTTCCACTACCATTCATTAGTTATGGGGGTACAGCTATCGTGACTTTGATGGCAGGATTTGGCCTACTCATGTCTATCCATACGCATAAATCCGGCTAACTTGTATAAGATACTTTCTGTATAAATCGTCTATCGAGTAAGTCGTTGTAATAATTATGGTAGTATCATTAAGATAAATTGTTTTGTACTACTAATGATTTGATAAAAGACAATCAGCCATAGCGCGAAGAAGAGTTTTATTCTTAGCGCTGTGGCTTTTTTATTTTCATGGTTTTCATATGATGTATGTTCGTATCAATCAATATAATAGTAACAAATCCGAAATAATTATTCGTTTTAGCACCTCTTATTTTTAATAGTAAATAGGCATCATTTCCAATATAAGTTAACCACCTATGAGTCTAGAAAGATTTTATTCCTTGTTTTTTACAAAAAATTGCGTTAACCTCGTTTTACTGTACTCTGATACATAACCCGTACATAGCTACTAATAAACTTTGCATTTAAATATATTTAGGTTGTAGCGTAGCCGTATAGTTAGCATCTTGTAGATTCCAGACTTTCAAATACACTACTTAATTAACGGTTTGATAACATAGCGATACGCGATGTCCTCTGAACCATTTATTAACGTAGCATTCTAAAGAAGTTTGCATATCGCACATCATGTAAATACGACATATAGTGACATTGTCACTTAGTCCTGATTTTGGACTTTGTATTCAATGCTTATCGCTAACTATCATTTGAGCGTATCGTTAGTCACTTTAGCTCTATTTCTGCTGAACACTGATGATAATGAAATGAAAAATTACCATATATTAATATCTATAAGAGCCACTCATTAATCAATATGAAAACAATAGATTAATGCCATGCTCAATCTAAAATATTTAGAGTTAGGTTTTGATGTATAAGTTATAGAGGTATTTATGAACAAGCGTTTATCTGGTTTACTTACAATGTCAGCAATGTTATTTGCTGGCTCTGCAGTCGCTACCAATGCAAATGCTGTAGAAGCAAAGACCACACTTGCTATGATTTCGCAAGATAACGCCTCCCACATTGACCGTGTACTTGGTGAATTAAGCCGTCAACATGATGGTGCATCAAGTTTGGTAAAGTCAGCCCGTCAGCCGACTTCATTGGCACTTAGCAGCTCATTGTTAGCCAATGATACGACACAAGTCACCAATGATGAAGATGTATTAGAGCGCTTAACAGCTGTTGCCTCTAACTCTGTCAGCAAATTTAAGCAGACTGGTCTTGCGTCTTGGTATGGTCGTAAGTTCCATGGCCGTAAAACTGCCAGTGGCGATACTTTTGATATGAATGCATTAACTGCTGCACATCGCTCACTACCGCTAAACTGCTACGTAAAAGTGACAAATAAGACCAATGGCAAAAGTGTCGTGGTAAAAGTGAACGATCGTGGCCCGTTCCATGGTAACCGTGTTTTAGATTTATCTTATGGTGCTGCTAAAAAACTCGGTATTACGAGCAAAGGCGTGGGCAACGTTGCTATCGAGCGTGTTGCAGGACCTTAATTTTAGGTATCAGTTTTAAAGACCAATAATATTGCTAGCCCATATAGCAAAAAAGCCTAACTAATAATTAGTTAGGCTTTTTTGCTAGTTCATATTTATCGCTCTAGGCTAATATTGGCGACTGAACTACTCAAAACAAAGTGCTATTAGTCCTATGTACTTTATAACTCAAATGCGCTTTCGATAGCGTCATCGAGTCGCTCAACAGCAATCACGTTGATACCTTTAAACTGAGGCGCATCCTTAGCAGGTGCATTGGCCTTTGGAATGATGGCATGCTTAAACCCATGTTTCATCGCTTCCTTCAAGCGCTCTTGTCCATTAGGTACTGGGCGTATCTCGCCCGATAGACCAACTTCGCCGAATACTGCTAATGAAGATGGTAACGCCCTCTCTTTGATACTTGAAGCACAGGCCAACAGTACGGCCAAATCAGATCCTGTCTCTATGACTTTGACGCCACCGACGACGTTGACATAGACATCTTGTCCACTGGTATGTATCCCGCCATGGCGATGCATCACTGCTAGTAGCATGGATAAACGTTGGAAGTCTAAACCCAATGCCATCCTTCTAGGCGAGCCTTGTGAATCATCGACCAAGGCCTGCACTTCTACTAGTAGCGGCCTTGTTCCTTCACGACTAACCATTACTACAGATCCAGCAACAGGTTTGTCGTAACGACTTAAAAATATCGCTGATGGATTGGCGACTTCTTTGAGCCCCATATCAGTCATACCAAAGATACCCAGTTCATTAACCGCACCAAAGCGATTTTTGACCGCACGAATCATACGAAAACGCGAGTCAGACTGGCCTTCAAAATAAAGTACGGTATCAACCATATGCTCCAATACTCGCGGACCAGCTAGCGTACCTTCTTTGGTTACATGTCCTACTAAAAATAGCGCCGTTCCCGTTTGTTTAGCATAGCGAGTCAAAATCGCAGCAGACTCTCTAATCTGACTGACACCACCTGGCGCAGAGTTGATAGCGTCCGTATAAATCGTCTGAATAGAATCAATAATAGCGATGGCTGGCTGCTCTTGCGTTAATGCAGCGCAAATGGTTTCTACGTTAGTTTCGGCCAGTACACGCAGTCTATCAGCAGGCAAGTCTAATCGTTTGGCTCGCATGGCTACCTGTGCAAGTGACTCTTCACCCGTCACGTATAATGCACTACCTGCCAATGAATCAGCTCGTGCCATATTGGTCGCGGTTTGCAGCAATATCGTTGATTTGCCAATACCCGGATCACCACCGATTAACACTACGGAACCCGCTACTAACCCACCGCCAAGTACGCGATCAAACTCACTGATACCGGTTGGTAGGCGCGTGTCGAGCGTCACACTTACTGCGTTAAGCGGCATGACAGCACTGTGAGTACCAGAGTAGTTACCAGCTGGCGCACTGGTACTACGAGTAGCAGCTCGTGCGTTATTAGGCTTCGCGGTACTCTTATTATGATGTGGCATGCTGACATTTGGGGCTTCGACCAAGCTATTCCATTCCCCGCAATCCGTACACTGCCCAGCCCATTTACCAAAATGCGCACCGCAATGCTGACAGACATAGCTGCTTTTATTTTTTGCCATAGCTTATAAGCCTTATTCAGAGGATCAATCGAGAATAATGAAGGTAATAATGTCACGCTTTATAAGCGCTGATTCAAAAATATTTGTCATGATAAGTCAGCCATTAGTTTTACAAGCTGTACTTGAAAGAGGATGATATTAATTGTAGAGATGTTAATTGTAGATATAAGTAGTAACTGGCTTATAAGCTCTATATAAAATAGTTTTAGCCAGCTCTATTAGTTAATTAGAAAACACAAAATTGTTGGTATGAATTTTACGCAGCGTTTTGAAGGCAAAATGCAGAGGAAGTAAGGAAAATCTATGCCACCACAACTCTACTTTAACGGCATCCTTCTGTTCTGAGTGCACTATATAAAATAGAGTATGAGATAAGAAATTTAACGCTCTCACTTATACTTGAAAGTCTTTACCTAGATAAACAGATTTTACTAAATCATTTTCTAACACTTCAGCTGAAGTGCCTTCTGCAATGATAGCGCCTTCTGATACGATATAAGCCTTTTCACAAATAGCTAATGTATCTCGAACATTGTGATCAGTGATTAAAACGCCAATGCCACGATTCTTTAACGTTAAAATAACGTCTTTGATATCGCCGACAGAGATAGGATCCACCCCTGCAAAAGGCTCATCCAATAAGATAAACTTAGGATCAGCGGCCAATGCTCGCGCAATCTCACAGCGTCGACGCTCACCGCCTGACACGCTCATACCCTGAGACTTGCGCACATGTTCTAAATGGAACTCGCCAATTAACTTTTCAAGTTCTTGCTGCTGTTCAGCTTTACTTAATTCTGTGCGAGTCTGTAGGATAGCTAAGATATTATCTTCGATAGACAATTTACGAAAGATTGAGGCTTCTTGTGGTAGATAGCCGATACCCGCACGCGCTCGCTCGTGCATTGCGTATTTGGATAAATCCATTTTACCTAGCGTAACACGGCCCTTATCCATATTGACCAGTCCCACCACCATATAGAAGCTTGTCGTTTTACCAGCACCGTTAGGCCCTAACAGTCCGACAACTTGACCCTGTTCGACAGAAAATGAAACGTCTTTGACCACCCAACGCTTTCCATAGCGCTTGCCTAGATTTTGCATAGTCAATCGAGCGACAGGCGCCGTATTGGTGCTGTCTCTTATACACATCTGACGCTGCCGACGATATGC
>CAJXUF010000171.1 GCA_913061175.1 uncultured Psychrobacter sp. | reverse complement strand
GAGATAGGAGTCCGTCTCGTGGGCTCGGAGATGTGTATAAGAGACAGGTATTTATCCTCAAATAAAGGATGGTTGACTGTTGGCTAAAATATAAAGCCTATATGGTCACTACTCTATTCAATGCAGAGGCATCATAAACGCTTGTACATTATCAAGCAAGGGACATGAATAGGTTAAAAAACAATACTACGATCAGCAATTTAATAGAGCTAACCGTCTAATTTTATAAAGTTAATCATTGAGTTTTATTTTCGCCCTTATAATACCATGATCAGTGACTCTATCGGCATAGTCCCACTTTAAATGATCATTAAAATAATCGACCCGTTCGACATAACCGAGCGAAAATTTACTATCAGGCAAAAACTCTTCTGAGACAAATAACTGGTCGATAACTTCTGGCATGCCTTGATATATATGGGTATAGGCAACATCCTTCATCCAGCCATATCGTGCTTGAATACGAGCAGCATCAAAAAGCGCAACATCACGCATACTTTTATCGTAATTAACTTCCCCAGTTTCTGTCATCAACTGAGTAGTCACACTACCTGTGACATCATTCATATCGCCCAATAGAATCAATGGTTCGCGGGTATGTTGCAATCGTTCTATGATAGACATCCGGATAGAGGCTGCTTCTGCCGCACGCATACATAAGCTACGAAGCTTGGCGCGAACTCGAATATTTGGATCGTCCATGTCTTCTAATAGGTCACCATTTTCGTCACGTAAGAAAAAAGCACGTTTGCTTTTTAGATGCGCTGTAATAATTGTGATGGGCTGCCCGTACGCGTCAACACGTAATACTAATGGAGGACGGTTGAAGCGTTGATAAGGACCGATATCAGGCACATCAATAATGGCTTTTGGTGCTATATTTTCTAGCAAACTGGTTTCTAACTGTTCAAATCGGCTGATAATACCGACAGCAGGTGTATTCTGTGCACCCATGCCTTTGGTGTATATACTCGCGCTATCGTTACTGGCAAGTGGAATGACCGCATGTTCGGGCTTGAAACCTAGTGAAACAGCCAGCGCCTCTAATGCATCACTATCCCAAACCTCTTGTACTGCGATAATGTCAGCATGCGCTTTAGCCAATAAATCTGTAAGACCTCGCAGCTTATGTTCGTAGGCTTTATCGTTATAAGCTGGCGCATTTTCATAATAAGTTCGATTAGGGTTCGCAAAGTTCAGCAAGTTTGCCGTTGCGATATAAAACTGTTTATGACCTTCAGTATTATTACTCATATATTCCCCATCGCTCTCATTATTATAGTACATAATATTCACATATATGTATACATTGCAAATTTCATGCCTAAAAAAACTCCCAAAGTTAAACCTTGGAAGTTTTAAAATAGCATAAATATTGATAAGCAAGCTTACTAATAGAACTTAGCATACAATCGCTCTAGCTTATGTAAAGATGTAGCAACCCCTGATACTAGCTAATTAACAGGGGCACTGTTTGCCAAAGTATTTAACTGGCAGTTCTATTAGTTGTTTAATCTTTCTTATGATACGCGGTTCCATGCATCACGTGATGCCTGACGCGCTTCGTTCCATTCCATGCGAGACTCACCTTTTACTTCGTGCCATGAACGCTCTAAATCTGCTTCATGATCTTCAAAACGAGCATCTACTGGATAACGAGCGCGGTTCGCATAACCAACTGCATATGCTGGGTGCAAGTCACGGTCGAAATCGTATTCTTCTCTATGATAATCTGCATTTGCATACTCTGCACGCCAGTACGCTTCTTCGTGAGTTGGATCAATAGCTTCTGCTGCTGCATGACCTGCGCCGCCACCAACGATAGCACCAATAGCACCACCAATTAACGTACCTAGTGGACCTGCCATCGTGCCAATCGCTGCACCTGCTGCTGCGCCGCCTACACCGCCGATACCTGTACCTACTGGATGCGAGCCTGGCTCACCAGTAATGATGTCTGCGTTTAGATCTTCTTTTGTCTCTTTTGACATATGTTTTACTTCACTGCGATCGATAGCATCATGGTTACTCATAGTATTGTCCTTAAATTATTTATTATTTATTGAATTATTCATTTGCTAAAAACTAGCGGTCTTACTAAATCCAATTGAAGTATAGAAATTTATAGTTAAGGACAGATAGGCCGATTTTGTAAACTGTGTCCGTATTGCGATTATCTTGCGTTACAGCCTGTATCTTTATCACATTTGTGTACGGCAGCCTCATACTTTGAGTAATTATAAATGTACAGCTATGATAAATTCACTAAGTAAATCAATCTTATAACGGCATCAGAGACCTTTTGATAGCCTGTTGCCATTTAGCAAGATGTCGCTCACGAGTATCAGCCGACATACTTGGTTCAAACACGCGATCTACCTGCCATGAAGCTTTCATGGTCGATTCGTCATATAGCCCAGTTTTCAGACCTGCGAGGAGTGCTGCGCCCTTCGCCGTAATCTCTGTATCTCTAGGACGTAATACCGGAACACCTAGTAAATCTGCCTGAAACTGCATGAGTAAATCGTTATTTGCAGCGCCACCATCTACTCTAAGCTCAGTCAAAGGATGAGGGCTGTCTTTTTGCATAGCGATAAGGACATCATAGGTTTGATAGGCAACGGCCTCCAATGCAGCGCGAGCAATATGGGCCTTAGTAGTACCGCGGCTCATACCAGTAATGCTAGCACTAATATCCGAACGCCAGTAAGGCGCGCCCAGTCCAGTAAAAGCAGGTAATAGAACAACATCTTCGCTACTGTCTACTTGACGGGCTAGGTCCTCGACATCACTACTCTGCTGAATCATACCCAAATTATCACGCAGCCATTGAACGATAGCCCCCGCCATAAAGACACTGCCCTCTAGAGCATAAGTGACTTCCTTTTTGGGCGGTTGTAGCATGCGTTTGCCTGACTGTACAATTTGATCAAATGACAAATTGTCTGGACGAATTGGTGACGTTTTACGTTGCCATGCGATGGTGGTTAGTAGCTTATGCTCACTCAATTTTGGCTGTTGGCCAATATTCATTAGCATAAAACAGCCTGTACCGTAAGTGTTTTTGGCCATGCCTGCATCAAGACAACCTTGTCCAAAGAGCGCTGCTTGCTGATCACCCAATACCGCTTGAATGGGTATTTGCTTTGCAAACAGGCCTTTTTTGGTTTTGCCAAAATCACCGTCGGACGATAGTACTTTAGGCAATATATTCATAGGTATAGCAAATCGGTCACAAAGTGTCTCTGACCATGCCAGCTTATGGATATCGAATAACAATGTACGAGAAGCATTGGTCACATCGATGACATGCTCCCCGCCTGTGAGCTTATAAATCAGCCAACTATCAATCGTGCCAACCGCTATCTCACCTCTGCTGGCTCGTACACTCAGCTTCGGATTGTTTTCGAGTAACCAAGCGATCTTACTGGCACTAAAATACGGGTCTAAACGCAGACCTGTAATACGCTGAACTTCATGTGCCATGTTGACACTATCAACGCCCTGATGCACAGGGTCATTCATACTATTGGTAGCACTTTCAGCAGCGAGCATCTTACAGTAATTTGCGGTACGCCTATCTTGCCAAATAATGGCAGGAGCCAGCGGTTTCCCTGTTTGCTTATCCCACATCACAATCGACTCACGCTGATTGGTAATTGCGATACTGGTAACATCAGTGGCAAGCAGTCCTGCCCGATTAATAACATCGTGTGCACAGCTAATCTGAGTTTGCCAAATTTGCTGTGCATCTTGCTCAACGAATCCAGCTCTTGGTGTTTGCAGCGTCGTTGGCTGTTGTACCATTTTGATAGGACGTGCATGATCATCGTACAATATCGCTCGACTCGATGTGGTCCCTTGATCCAACGCTAAAATATACCCTGCCATGACACACCCTCTGCTAATATTATTTATTCTACTTAATAGCCATTTAGTGACTATTCATTGACTGCTACTTATTAATTGCTACTTATTGACTGATGCTTATTGAGCATTTTTTATTTGTTAATTACGGTCTAAATGCTTTCATAATAAGATTAAAAATAAAATCTATTTAAAGATAAATCGCTTGAATTTAAAATGTCTTGTTGGCTATGTTGTTACTTATAAACAGATATTTAAAAATTAAATCAATCCTCTATCATACCGCTACTGGTCACACAATAGAAAACGGCAAAATACTGAGCATTGACCCGTCACCATTGTGGCTCTACAGTGTACCTCTTATGACGAATGACCGCTTGTTAGCGCTTTTAATATAGCCGTATTTTTATATTAGAATATGAATGATTTATTTGAGCATCATTTTTTCGCTAGCTGGCAAATAGTCTATAATAGTTCAGCAACTTTATATCCCGAGCAATGAAACCTATCGGTGCTGTTCCTTATTTTATAATACCTTACATTCTAATTAATGGCTTATGTGACTTATGAAATTCATTTTATCAGCGCTACCGACTGCTATGATGACAGTTGCAGTCATGAGCGTGCCTGTCATGACTTACGCGAGCACTGACGCTGACAGTATAGAAGTATCAGATAATGTTACACCAGTGGCTGTGACACAAATCATAGATTCTGATAGTCCAACTGATAATAATAAACCAGCTATAGCGCCTTTTCATACAGTACCAAACCCTCAAAACGTTGAGTCGCAGGCATTGTCTACGCTTGTTGACCCTATTACACATAAAGCAGTCGATAACAGCTACGCACTAGACGTCTCAAGCTTTTTGAGCTTAGAGCAAGCGCAGAAGCTTCTGGTACAAGTATCACCTAAAATCGCTGCCAATCAAGCAGCGATTGCCGCTAGTGAATACCAAACTGACGCACTCAGAACTATCGACAATCCGCTCGTATTTGCTCGAGTATCCGCCAGTGCCTATCACTTAGACGAGGATATAGATTTATCTTCTCTTAGAAGTGGTATCGTCAACGAAGTAAACAATGGCGTAGATAACATAGTCCCTCCTACAGCAGACTTACCAGATTTTGGTGAGCTGGTCGGTGAGCGTATACCCGACTCCTATAACCTCAAGCGCTCAGGCTCTACGTCGGGTGCAGGTCTTGGTGTCGTTTGGCCTATTTATACTGCTGGGCGCACAGACGCACTGACTGGCGCCTCGGATGCACGTACGCAAGAAGCGATGGCTGATAGCATACTGGATAAAAATGAGCTTTATAATACGTTGATTGAGCGTTATTTTAAGGCACAGTTAGCGATTATCGCCGCTTACTTACGAGAAGACGCTTACGATACATTGCAGCAGACCGACCATATGGCCGAGCGTCTGTTTGAAGAAGGTTTTATCTCACGTGTCGATAGACTAGAAGCACAGTCGGCGCTTGCGGATGCCAAAAGCGAATCCGTCAATGCCAATAATGACGCGCGCCTAGCCATGATTGCGCTACAGCGTCTACTACGTACCGACTACCGTATTAAACCAACCACACCTTTGTTTGTTTCTAGTCGCCCTTTACCAGATGTGAGCTACTTTCAGGACTTGGCACTGAATAACCACCCCGGACTGCAAAAAGTTGCAGCCAAGCGGGCACAGGCTCAGCAGTTGCATGCGCTATCAGATACTGGCTACAAGCCTACGGTATTACTATACGGTTATGGTCAGGTAGAGAAAGATCCAAGCTGGGTCGCCGGTATATCTGCCAGTTGGAAGCTATGGGGTGGACTCGATAAAACCGCATCACTAGCATCCAGTAGTGCCAAAATACGTCAGGCCGATCTCTCTGAGATTGAAGTCAGTGACAATTTATTGCTACTGGTAGAAAAAAACTGGCACGATGTCAATAATGCACAATCACGCTACCAGGCACTGCAAAGTAATGTTGATTTGGCAGCAGAAGTATTGCGACTACGACGCTTAGGATTACAAGAAGGTGTAAATACCACGGTTGATGTAGTGCAAGCACAAACGCAATCACTTAAGGCACGTACCGAGCAAGCACAGGCTGCTAATGACTATGTACAGTCATTGGCGGCCCTTATGCAAAGCTGCGGTACACCACTTGCTTTTAATGCTTATCTGAATGCCGCTGATATTCAATTGCCTACTTTATATACTGAGCAATGATGTAACGTGAGAAGCCATAAGTCATGCTGATAAACGCTTTGTATTACTATAAAGCCGACATCGAAATTACTATTACCAACCCTATTACGAACAGCTGCTTTTATGAAAAAATTGACCTCTAAATCGATAAAAAACTGGCTACAGACGTTACTAGAAACGTGGCGTATTGCCAATAACTCTAATGTTTGGGCGCATTGTGCAAGCGTAGGTTTCTTTGGATTCTTGTCAATTTTTCCAGTGATGGCTGTATTTGTACTGCTTTATGGTCTTGCGTTTTCTCCTGCCGAGATGCAAGAGCAAATCTCGCTTCTGAGTCAATTTATACCTGATACAGTATATGAAGTGCTCAACTCCCGTCTGAGCGAGTTGGTTTCTACGACTACGTCTGCCCTGACTTTCAGCCTACTTATATCGTCCTTGCTCGCACTTTATGCGGGTTCTAAAGGTATTAAGTCTTTAATTATTCTTATTAACCTTGCGTTTCATATTACTCAAGAGCGTAGTTTTGTACAAAGCACGATCCGCGCAGTTGGTCTGACCTTTGCAGCAGTAGTCGTATTGATTATCGCGGTCTCCTCTATCGCGATTATTCCCTTGGGAGCCTGTCTCTTATACACATCTGACGCTGCCGACGATATGCAGTGTGTAGA
>CAJXUF010000170.1 GCA_913061175.1 uncultured Psychrobacter sp. | reverse complement strand
GGTAGCAACATTACTGTTATTCGCGTGCCTGGCGCATTTGAGCTACCACTTGTGGCCCAACGTGCTGCTGAATCAGATCGTTTTGACGCGATTGTGGCGCTGGGTGCAATCATCCGTGGCAGCACTCCACACTTTGATATTGTAGCTAGCGAGTCGGCCAAAGGTTTGAGCGCTGTGGCAATGGATTATAATATCCCTGTTGCTAACGGTATCATCACTACTGATAGCATCGAGCAAGCTATCGAGCGCTCTGGTACTAAAGCGGGTAACAAAGGCTCTGAAGCTGCAATGGTTGTACTAGAAATGATCGCTGTTTTGTCACAGCTAGATATTGATGACAGCATCGATGAAGCGTAAGCTTTAAAGCCCATATTTATTAGTTTAACTGGTGCTGCTATTTAGTAATAACAGCACCTTATAGCACTAGCCAGCTATCGAAACAATTGGCTACTTTTTGAATTTTCGCCGTATTTCTATACCCTTTAAAGCTTTGAATCAGCAAAGTTAAAAAGCTACTTTGTTAATTTATATTTTGACTGGGTATCATCTCAAAAATTTAGGTACAGACCCCCTATGACTGACCAACTCAAGCGCGCTATTAGCGCTGCGAAAACCGCACAAGCCAACGATGGACAAGCTGAAGCTACCCGTATAGCGAGCAGTAGTGCGGGTGATCAAACATTCGATATGAGTGAGTCTTCTTACAAGACCAGTCACACTGCTATCCGTAAGGCACGTCGCTTTGCGATGCAGGGCCTATACGAATGGCTCGTTACTGATCGCCGCTTTGATGTAGATGGTAAGCTTGGCTGGAAAGCCAATGCTCCGCATGATATTGCTGCTCGCACGCGTGCAACCAATGCCATGCATACCGTCCATATCGGTTATTATCATGAAATGATGCGCGACATCCCAGAGCAGATTGAAGCACTCGACGCGCTTATCAGTCAGCATCTCGATCGTGAGGTTGATAAGTTAGATACGGTTGAGCACGCTATCTTGTTGATTGGCGCGTATGAGCTGCAAAACCGTGTAGAGATTCCTTATAAAGTCGTGCTTGATGAAGCAATGAAGCTAAATAATCACTTTGGGGCGACTGATGCTCACAAATTGATTAATGCGGTACTGGATAAAATGGCCGGTGAGCTGCGCGCAGTCGAAGTGCAAGCAGACACTAATGCCAATCTACGTACGTCACAAAAAGCGGCGGCTAAACAGTCTGAAGCAAATCCAGTGGATAGCATCGAAACTGCTGCTGAAACAGAAAGCGCGATCGTCGATGAGCCGACTGCATCAAACAAGCCGCGTATCAGTGCTAACAAAGCCAACGTTAAACGCAGTAGTGCCAGTAAAGCCAGTGCAAATATCAGTGACTTTAAGGCGAGCAAGAAAAACGCTAACGATACCAAAGACTAAGACTAGCCATGAACGAGTTTGAGCTGATTGAGCGTATATTCTCACAGATGCAGGCCACGCATACGCCATTAACTGGTATCGAAAAAGGTATCGGTGACGACGCGGCGGTGATGGCATTGCCAGCAGGATCACGCTTGGTTAGCTGTATTGATACGTTGGTTCAAGGTCGTCACTTTCATGCTAACTGGCAAAGAGTCGACGAATTAGCGTTTGCGATTGGCTATAAAGCCGTGGCTGTTAATGTCTCAGATATCGCTGCTATGGGTGCGACGCCACATAGCATTATGCTAGCGTTGGCACTACCTGAACGTCTAGCAAATCACGATTGGCTCACGACATTTGCCAAAGGTTTATTTCATGCGTGCCAGCTGTTTGGCGTGACGCTGATAGGTGGTGATACCACGCGTGGTGATCGTTTAGTGCTCAGTATCAGCGCACAAGGGTTGCTGTCCGCAGATACACCAGCTGTTTATCGCTCAGGTGCACAAGTTAGCGATAAAGTCTATGTCTCAGGCACACTTGGTGATGCTGCTTTCGCCTTGCAACATCCTGACAGCGCACAAGGTATCGAGTTGGCACATCGTCTACATATGCCAACGCCGCGTATTGCGCTAGGTGCAGCATTGGCAAAGATGGGTGCCACAGCGATGATAGATATCTCCGACGGTCTTTACCAAGATCTTGGGCATATCTGTCAGCAAAGCTCTGTCGGCATACGAATCCATTTAGATAAGCTACCGAGTAGCGAGTCATTATCTACTGTCGATTTGTCTGATCGCTTATTAGGTCAGCTAGCGGGCGGCGATGATTATGAACTGGCATTTACTTTGCCTTCACATATCAAACCGCCTACTGGCAACACACCTGTCACTTGTATCGGCGAGGTAATTGCACTAGCAGATCCGATAGCGACAGATACCAAGTCTTCTGATAACTCACGTCTTGAACTGTTTTATCAAAATCAGCCAGTGACGCCAACTCAGCCCGCACCGTTTTTAACGTGGCCCAATCTTACTGGCTACCAACATTTTACAGGCTAATCCATGACTGATCACGACTTATCTAAGCCTGACATCCGTAAAGCAAATGACTGTCCACCGCTACCGGTCGGTGCCAGTATGCTTGACCGTGTGGTTTATTGGCTTGGGCTAGGTTTAGGTAGTGGTCTGCCGCGCCGTGCACCTGGTACTTGGGGTACCGTTGGTGGGCTGATTGTGGGCGTGCCCCTCATGAGTCTAGGTTTTATTCCTTTTTTACTGCTGACTATTTTATCTTGTTTGGTTGGTATCTGGATCTGTGGGCGTACTTCTGAATTAATGCAGGTGCACGATGATCCACATATTGTGTGGGATGAATGGGCAGGCATGTGGATTACCTTATTACCGTTATCTTACATTTTGTCTTATTTATTTCCTAAGCCTGAAAACACATTGTCGTTAATGATGATGCCTATGTTTTGGGGCTGGCTACCGACCGCCTTTATCCTATTTCGCGTATTTGATATCTTAAAGCCGCCACCGATTGGCTGGGCAGACAAAAAAGTTGCTGGCGGTCTTGGGGTCATGTTAGATGATATTATTGCAGGCATCATGGCAGCGGTCATTTGGTTGGTTATTTACATCATTGTGATGATGTTCATGTCTTTTTGATATTAGCGCACAGAAATATTTACTACAGTTTTAGCTGTCTTATATATTTGATTTTACTTACTTAAATTATTGGTATTCAAATTACAAAGCCTGCACATCACAGCATTTTTATAAATGAACATTTGCGCTATAATCCAATATTATATTTTGTTACATTTGCGAGCCTATTATGACCTCTCCTCTTTCTGTAATTATTTTAGCTGCCGGTAAAGGCACACGTATGCAATCGGCAAAGCCAAAGGTATTGCAGACATTGGCTGGGAAGTCTTTATTAGGTCATGTACTAGATACTTGTCATCAGTTAACTGTTGATGAAACCATCATTGTTCATGGATTTGGCGGTGATCAAGTAAAGTCAGAGATTACCAATCAATATACACAAGCATCGATTACTTGGGTTGCTCAAACTGAGCAATTGGGAACTGGCCATGCGGTCAAGGTGACACTGTCTGATTTACCTAAGTCAGGACAAAGTCTCATTCTTTACGGTGATGTGCCATTGGTAAGCTGTCAGACGCTAACAGCATTAAAAACTGCCAATACTAATGGCATGTCTATGCTGACGCTGACAGTCGATAATCCATTTGGCTTGGGTCGTATTAAACGCGACCAAGCAGGTAATATTGAAGCCATCGTTGAGCAAAAAGATGCTGATGCTGAAGAGCAAAGCATTAAAGAAATTAACAGCGGCATTTACTGTGTCGACAATGCGCTACTGCACAAATATTTGCCTGAGCTTTCTAATGACAATGCACAGCAAGAATATTATCTGACGGATATCGTCAAAATGGCTGTTGCCGATGGTATTACTATCGCGGCGATTGAGCCTGAGCATACGTTTGAGATTGAAGGGGTGAATAACCGTCAACAGCTTGCTAGCCTAGAACGCACTTGGCAACGTAAGCTAGTTGCTGACTTGCAAGAAGCTGGCGTGCAATTTGCCGATCCTAGCCGTGTCGATATTCGTGGTACGTTGACCGCTGGTCAAGATGTGTTTATTGACGTTAATGTGGTGTTTGAAGGTGACTGTACCTTGGGTGACAACGTCTATATCGAAGCAGGCTGTGTTATCAAAAATGCCCAGATTGGTAATGCCTGCTATATCAAACCATATTGCGTGATCGATCGCGCTGATATCGGTGCTGGTGTTGATATCGGGCCTTTTGCGCACTTGCGTCCTGATACCGTACTATCTGATAACAGCAAAGTTGGTAACTTTGTCGAAATTAAAAAGTCGACTATTGGTCAAGGCAGTAAAGTAAATCACTTAAGCTATGTCGGCGATGCAACTGTCGGTACAGGTGTGAATATCGGTGCTGGTGTCATTACTTGTAATTATGACGGTGCTAATAAATCACAAACCATCATTGAAGACAATGCGTTTATCGGCTCCAATGCTAGCTTAGTCGCTCCAGTGACGATTGGCGATACAGCGACCGTTGCCGCTGGTTCTGTGATTACTAAAGACGTTGACAGTAGTGCGTTGGCATTCGGTCGTGCGCGTCAGGTACAAAAAAATGACTTTCAAAGACCCACTAAAAAATAATTGCTCATTGGTGGTTTAGCCAACCTCAGTCATTCTTGAACCAATTTAAGCAGTGCGGCAATTTTTGTGGTACTGCTTCACTATATCTGTCGTTTGATGACTCATCATTAATGTCCGACCAAATTATTTGATTTTGCAACATTATATATTGAACTAATAAAATTTAAATCTAAGGAATAGCCATGTGTGGAATTGTAGGCGCCGTCGCTGAGCGAAATATCGCTAATATCTTACTTGAAGGCCTAAAGCGTTTAGAATATCGCGGCTATGACTCAGCTGGTCTGACGGTTATTCGTGATGGTGAACTACACCGTGAGCGCCAAGTAGGTAAAGTACAGGCACTGGTTAATGCCGTCGCTATCAATCCAGAGTTTTTTGATGGTCATATCGGTATTGCTCATACGCGCTGGGCAACCCATGGTGAGCCAGCACAACGTAATGCGCATCCACACGTGTCAGGCAAAATTGCGGTCGTTCATAACGGTATCGTCGAAAACTACGCTGAGCTGAAAGAAGAGTTAATAGCCAAAGGCTATGTGTTTACTTCACAGACAGATACTGAAGTTGTGGCCCATCTGATCCATGATATCTACAAGAAGACACCTGACTTGTTAGAAGCAGTACGTACCATTATCCCGCTACTGCACGGTGCTTTTGCATTGGGTATCGTCCACATAGATTGCCCTGATGAGCTTATTACTGTACGTCTAGGCTCACCTTTAGTTATTGGTGTCGGTATCGGTGAGAACTTTATCGCATCAGATCAGTTGGCATTGCTACCGGTGACTAACCGCTTTATGTATCTAGAAGAAGGTGATATCGCCAAATTAACTCGCAATAGCATTCAGGTTTATGCAGATGGTGTTGAAGTCCAACGTCAGATACATGAAATTGATGCCACCCAGCACAATGCCGATAAAGGCGAGTTCAAACATTATATGCTCAAAGAAATTTATGAGCAGCCAGATGCCGTCGCTCGTACGATAGAGATGGCTTTGGAGAATGGTGAAACCACCAAACTACGCGACGATTTTTTACAGCGTCATGAGACACTGTTGTCAGGTATTCGTCATGTGCAAGTGATTGCTTGTGGTACCAGTTATCACGCTGGTATGGTCGCAAAATACTGGTTTGAGAGCCTTATCCGTATACCTTGTTCCGTCGAGGTTGCCAGCGAATTCCGCTATCGTAATCCTGTTATCATCGATAATACTTTGGTCATCTGTATTTCTCAATCTGGTGAAACGGCTGACACCTTATCAGCATTACGTGATATCCAAAAGCAAACGCCAGCAGGCTTAGTCAGCTTGGCACTGTGTAATGTACCGACTTCATCGCTGGTACGTGAAACAGACATCTTCTTGCCAACGTTAGCAGGACCTGAGATTGGTGTCGCCTCTACCAAAGCATTTACCACTCAGCTTGTGGCCTTGATATTGTTGATATTAAAAGTTGGTGTCACGCAGCAGCGCATGACTGACGAACACTTAAATACGTTATTAAGTGAGTTACATCAATTACCAGGACAACTCTACGCCAGCTTAAACCTTGATGCTCCTATCAAGACCATGAGTGAGAGCTTTGAAGATAAGAAAAGCTGTCTATTCTTAGGTCGCGGGCTACAGTTCCCGATTGCGCTAGAAGGTGCACTAAAGCTGAAAGAAATCTCTTACATTCATGCAGAAGGTTATGCGGCAGGCGAGCTCAAACACGGTCCATTAGCATTGGTCGATAAAGACATGCCCATCGTTGTATTGGCGCCTAAAGACAGTATGTTTGATAAATTAAAAGCCAACATGCAAGAAGTGCATGCGCGTCATGGTGAGCTATTTGTATTCGCTAGTGAAGCCAGTCAGATGGTCGCGGAAGATAGACTACACTTAGTATATGTACCCGATGTTTGCGAGACGCTCGCCCCCATCGTCTACAGCGTGCCTGTGCAATTGTTGTCATATCATGTAGCAGTAATGCGTGGCACAGACGTCGACCAGCCACGCAATTTGGCAAAATCAGTCACGGTAGAATAAGAAGAATTACTCTACGAGAGCTCTGAAAAAGACAAGTATTTACCCCTGCTATTGTGAACTCAGTAGCAGGGGCTGTCTCTTATACACATCTGACGCTGCCGACGATATG
>CAJXUF010000169.1 GCA_913061175.1 uncultured Psychrobacter sp. | reverse complement strand
AGATGTGTATAAGAGACAGAATAAAAACTAATTAATTTGGCATAAATTATGCTACATAAAAAATATGAAATAATCTTTATTTCTTTTATCGCTCTTTTTTTCCTCAAACGTATAGGTGAAATCATGGAAATAGGTATTTTTTGTCCGATTGGCAACAACGGCTGGTTAATCTCAAAAAACGCGCCGCAATACAAGCCAACATTTGAGCTAAATAAACAAATTGTGCAACGTGCTGAGCACTATGGTTTCGATTTTGCGCTCTCGATGATCAAGCTGCGCGGTTTTGGCGGAGAAACTGAGTTTTGGGATTACAACCTCGAGAGCTTTACTTTGATGGCAGGGTTGGCTGCGGTCACGTCTAAGATAAAAATCTATGCCACATCGGCGACGTTGGTCATGCCACCTGCAATCGTAGCAAGAATGGCATCGACGCTTGATAGCATCTCAAACGGACGGTTTGGATTGAATGTCGTGACTGGCTGGCAAGAAGCAGAATATGGACAGATGGGAATGTGGCCAGGCGATGATTATTTTGGTAAGCGCTATGACTACCTATCTGAATATGTCCAAATTTTGAGAGATCTGTGGGCAACAGGCCAATCTGATTTGAAGGGTGAGTTCTTCCAAATGGATGACTGTCAAGTGAAGCCTGTTCCAAAAGCGGATATGAAGATTATCTGTGCGGGTCAATCAGATACAGGCTTGGCATTCTCTGCAAAATACGCTGATTACAACTTTGTCTTCGGTAAAGGCCTGAACACACCAACTGCCTATGCTGGCATTAATGACCGCTTAAAAGTACACACGGATCAGACGGGTCGTAACGTTCCGACCTATGTCCTCTTTATGGTCATCGCAGATGAGACCGATGAAAAAGCCCAAGCAAAGTGGCAGTCATACAATGATGGCGCGGATTTTGAAGCCATTGATTGGCTGCAGTCACAAGGTGGTAAGGACAAAACCTCAGGCAAAGATACCAACGTTCGCCATATGGCATCAAGCGTTTCGCCAGTCAATATCAATATGGGAACGCTGGTCGGCTCTTTTGAAAACGTCGCCAGCATGTTAGACGAAGTCGCTGAAGTACAAGGTACAGATGGCGTTCTATTGACCTTTGATGATTTCGTGCAAGGCGTTGAGGATTTTGGCAGTAAGATCCAGCCCCTTATGAAGAGCCGTATCAATGTCGATACCCCAGTTGCCAGTCAAGCTGTCAGCGAAGCTTAATAAAAGGAGCAGATATGAATTCGGTTAATACAATTTGTGCAGACTTTACCAAGGAATCCTCTCCCGTTTTAGAGTCGTTGCCTGAACCTATTAAGTTAGATCCATCCCAGACGGCGCTGATCGTCGTGGATATGCAAAACGCTTATGCCAGCCAAGGCGGTTATCTAGATTTGGCTGGGTTTGATGTCACAGCGACCAAACCCGTCATTGATAAAATCAAGCAAGCCGTGGATATTGCGCATCAAGCTGGCATACAAGTTATCTATTTTAGAAATGGCTGGGACAATAAATATGTGGAGGCTGGTGGTAGTGGGTCGCCTAATTATCACAAATCAAACGCCCTAAAAACCATGCGTAAAAACCCTGAAATTGAGGGAACGCTATTGGCAAAAGGGGGCTGGGATTATGAGTTAGTCGACGATCTGAGCCCTGCGCCTCAAGACATCGTTATAGATAAACCTCGTTATAGCGGCTTTGCGAACACTAACTTCGATAGCGTATTGCGGTCACAAGGCATACGTAACTTATTACTCACTGGTATCGCAACTAACGTTTGTGTTGAATCTACGCTTCGAGATGGGTTCTTCCTTGAGTATTTTGGGGTGTTATTAGATGACGCTTGTTATCAGGCAGGGCCAGTAGAGGCTCATGACGCCACATTATATAACGTAAAAACCTTTTTTGGTTGGGTGTCTGATGTTGCCAGCATGCAGCAGTGTTTTTCGAATAGTTAACGTTTTACTTAGCCAGTTTTTAGCAACCTAAACCAAGCGCTTCATACTTAATCTAACCGCAATAGGAATGTAGATATGTCTAAACAAGTGATTATCCCCGAGGGTACTAGCAAACCATTGGCCCCTTATGTACCAGCGACTAAGGCCGACAACATCGTTTATGTCTCAGGCACCTTGCCTTTTGATGAAAACAACGATGTCGTACATGTGGGTAATGCCGCTGCTCAAACTCGCCATGTGTTAACAACGATCAAAAACGTGATTCAAACCGCTGGCGGCGATATGGATGATGTGACCTTTAATTCGATCTTTGTAAAAGATTGGGCAGATTATGACGCGGTCAATCAAGTCTATGCAGAGTTTTTTCCCAATGAAAAGCCAGCAAGATTTTGTATCCAATGTGGATTGGTTAAACCAGACGCTTTGGTCGAAATCGCGTCCATAGCGCACATTGGATAAAGACCTGTTTAAAAATAACTGCAGTTAGTGAATTTAAAGTTACCTGACATCGAACCCCCTAGCATTGGACTGTAGTAGGGCGCTTTAGTTGACTACACATGTGGCGGAATATTGTTTAAAAGGAAATGACAGATGAATACAGTAATTAAAGAAAGCCAAGTAACGCAATCCTCATTAATGAAACATAAGTCTAAAGAATCATTCACCTCTACGGCAGGAAACTTAACCGACATGCAGCAGTCTTTTAGAGATGCGATGAGCAAGTTGGCGGCTGCCGTGAACATTATTACCACTGAGGGTCCAGCAGGGCGCGCAGGATTTACAGCCTCAGCGGTGTGCAGTGTCACTGACGAACCGCCAACCCTATTAGTGTGTCTAAACCGAAGCGCTTCTGTATACAAGTTTTTTAAAGAAAATATGGTGCTATGCGTCAACACACTTGGTCTTGAACATAAAGATTTGAGCGGTGTGTTCGGTGGTAAAAAGGCGCTGGAAGAAAGATTTGAGCAAGGCAACTGGTCCACGCTGTCAACCGGATCGCCTGTGTTAGAGGATGCCAGCATCTCTTTTGATTGCAAAATCAAACTTATCAGTTCGGTGGGGACCCACGATATTCTTATTTGTGAAGTATTGGATATCAAACACAAACCTGATTGCGAAAGTCTCATCTATTTCAATCGAGACTACCATCAATTGAGTAAGTGCAAAAACTAAGTATCACACCTCTACTTTTTTTAAGGATATTCAAAATGGATAAATGGTTTGTGAAATGGCGTCCCTACACTGGGAACCTAGAAACGACGCCGGTAGGTATCAATGAGTATCTACCCATGGGTAAAAGTGTGGTGTTAGGCGCACAGCACTCATTCGCAATGTTCGGTGCGACAATCTTAGCCCCATTATTAATGGGATTCGATCCTAGCTTAACCATGCTGATTACTGGTATAGGTACGATACTTTTCTTTCTGATTACTGGCGGTCACGTACCAAGTTATTTAGGCTCAAGCTTTGCCTTTATCGGGGCAGTAGCAGCAGTAACAGGCTATAGCGGCACTGGTATCAATCCAAATATTGGCATTGCGCTTGGGGGCACACTGGTCTGCGGGGTCTTATACGCATTGATGGGTCTGCTGGTGATGAAGACAGGTGCAGGGTGGATTGAGAATTTGATGCCACCTGTGGTCACTGGGTCCATTGTGATGATTATCGGGTTGAACTTAGCGCCTGTCACCATACAGAGCGTCATCGGCAGTAGCTTTGATTCTTGGATGGCGTTGGTCACCGTGTTGTGTATCTGTTCAGTCGCCGTATTCACCAAAGGTATGGTCAGACGCTTGCTACTGTTAATAGGACTGGTCGCTGCGTATTTTATTTATTTCTTATTAACGAATGTGATGGGTATGGGCAAACCTATCGATTTTAGTCCAATTGCGAATGCGGCTTGGTTCGGTCTGCCAACACTTTATTCTCCTGTCTTTGAGACCAGTGCCATATTAGTCATCGCACCTGTTTTTATCATCTTGATCGCTGAAAACCTTGGGCATTTCAAAGCAGTAGAGGCCATGACTGGCAAAAGTATCTCACCTTATATGGGTAGAGCGTTCTTCGCTGACGGCCTTTGTACCACGCTTTCGGCTTCGGTAGGCGGCACTGGCATGACAACCTATGCAGAAAACATCGGCGTTATGGCAGCGACCAAAATTTACTCTACAGTTGTCTTTGTCATAGCAGGTGTCTTCGCCATTCTATTGGGCTTATCCCCTAAATTTGGCACCCTGATCAGTACTATTCCTGTAGCCATTTTGACCGGTGCTTCAATCGTTGTCTTCGGTTTGATTACGATCGCCGGCGCGCGTATTTGGATGAATGCAAAAATTGATTTTAGTAAGAATGGCAATATGTTGGTAGCCGCCGTTCCAGTCATCCTAGGCACTGGTAACTATTCATTAAACATTGCTGGCTTTGATTTAGGTGGTATCGGTACCGCTACTTTTTTAGCCATTCTTATGAACCTCGCTTTCAATTTTAAAAACAAACAAAAAGAGATGAGCGTGACTACTGATAAAGAAGTCGTTACATCAGAGCCGCTTTTGAAGCTCAACACATAAATTTAAACACCTATTTGATATTACCTTAAGGAATCGTGTCATGACTGCAGAACTACGCAACGTACAACAATTGATAAACGGCGAATTTACTGAATCGACTACCACAGAATGGATTGATATCACCAATCCAGCCACTCAAGAAGTTATCGCCAAGGTACCACAATCAACACCTGAGGAAATTGATCAAGCCATCAAAATGGCCGCTGAGGCTTTTAAGAGCTGGCGTATCACACCAATCAGTAAACGAGCCCGTGTTTTCCTAAAGTATCAACAACTGATACGTGAGCATATGGATGAGCTGGCAGCGCTACTGACGGAAGAACAAGGTAAGACACTGGCAGATGCTAGAGGCGATGTATTTAGAGGTCTTGAGGTCGTAGAACACGCATCAGGTATCGGTAACTTGCAACAAGGGGGCTACATTGAAAACGTCGCTAGTAGTGTTGATATGTATACCGTTCAGCAGCCAATAGGTGTCTGTGCAGGTATTACTCCCTTTAACTTTCCTGCCATGATTCCGCTATGGATGTTTCCAATGGCCATCGCCACAGGCAACACATTCATTTTGAAACCTTCTGAACAAAATCCAATCGTTACCATGAGATTGGTCGAGTTGGCGCTTGAGGCGGGTATTCCAAAAGGAGTATTGAATGTCGTTCATGGTGGTAAAGATACAGTAGATGCGCTGTGCGATCACCCTGACATAAAAGCGATATCTTTCGTTGGCTCAACCGCAGTGGGTAAGCATGTGTATGACCGTGCAGGTCAGGCTGGTAAGCGTGTCCAATGCATGATGGGGGCGAAAAACCATGCCGTTATCATGCCTGATGCCAATAAAGAACAAAGTCTGAATCAGTTAGCAGGCGCAGCATTTGGTGCAGCAGGTCAGCGATGCATGGCACTGTCTGTCGTGGTATTGGTTGGGGAATCTAAACAGTGGGTTGATGAGATTGTAGAAAAATCAGCACAGCTAGTCGTTGCCGCTGGCAAGGATGACAAAGATTTGGGTCCTCTAATATCTAAGCAAGCCAAAGCCCGTGTCGAGCGCTTAATTCAAGCCGGCATAGATGAAGGGGCACATCTCAGACTAGATGGTCGCGGTTGTCAGGTAGCAGGTTATGAAGAGGGTAACTTTGTTGGTCCAACCATCTTAGATCATGTAACCACTGATATGAGCTGCTATACCGAAGAGATCTTTGGTCCTGTCCTATGCATTATGTATGCCGACACGCTTGAAGAAGCCATTGAGATTATCAATACCAATCCAAATGGTAATGGCACTGCCATTTTTACCCAGTCTGGCGCTCATGCACACAAGTTCCAACAAGATATCGATGTTGGACAAGTTGGTATTAATTTGCCAATACCAGTACCGCTACCGATGTTTTCGTTTACAGGGTCTAGAGCGAGTAAGCTCGGTGACTTAGGTCCTTATGGTAAGCAAGCGGTACAGTTTTATACACAGACTAAAACGGTGATATCACGTTGGTTTGATGAAGATGCTAGTGAAGGCGTAAATACTACTATCTCTATGAAGTAGCTATACGGCCGTATCAAACGTAGGACGTTATGTAGAGCGTGTGATTAATTGACAACAGGCTCTACATAACAACATACAAAAGCAAATATAAATGCAAATGGTGGATTTTATGAATATCAATACAATACCAGAAATCATTGAAGATATTAAAGCAGGCAAGATGGTCATAATCATGGATGATGAGGATCGGGAAAATGAAGGTGACCTGATTATGGCAGCCAGTTTGGCCAAACCTGATGATATTAACTTTATGATCACACATGCCAGAGGTTTGGTTTGTTTGACCTTAACCTCCGAGCGTTGCAAAAAACTAAAACTACCTCTCATGTGCAAAGACAACCAAGCACCTTACAGTACAAATTTCACCGTTTCCATTGATGCAGCAAAAGGCGTAAGTACAGGTATATCAACGGCAGACAGAGCTCAGACTATCAGAACTGCCGTGTCTCAAGACGTCACCTTTGATGATGTTGTAACCCCAGGTCATATTTTTCCATTAGTGGCTAAAGAAGGTGGTGTTCTAGAACGCGCTGGGCATACTGAGGCAGGTTGTGACCTAACGAGACTGGCTGGCTTGGAGCCTGCTGCAGTTATTGTAGAGATAATCAATCAAGATGGTGAAATGGCTCGTAGAAATGATCTGATGAAATTCGCCGATACTCATAATCTAAAGGTCGGCACTATAGACGCTGTCTCTTATACACATCTCCGAGCCCACGAGACGGACTCCTA
>CAJXUF010000168.1 GCA_913061175.1 uncultured Psychrobacter sp. | reverse complement strand
ATAGGAGTCCGTCTCGTGGGCTCGGAGATGTGTATAAGAGACAGCCGATGCGCTGTTCTAAATTTGATAATCGCTGCAATATCTCGCCTGCTTCTTTATAAAGCTGCTCACCTGCATTGGTCAACGAAAACTGCTTTCCTTGACGAATCAACAAGTCCGTATCTAGTTGCTCTTCTAACTTACTTATGTGTTGGCTCACACCGGACTGCGTCATATATAGACGTTCAGCTGTGCGGGTAAAGTGCCCAACTTCAGCAAGCGTACAGAAAGTTCGTAGCCATGTGATATTTATCATTACGTTTTATACTTATTTATATAATATTTGATAATTTTACATAATGACGGTGCATTTGTATACTGGCCTCACGTTAAACAAGAGTACAGCAAACAGGAGCACAAATTATGAACAACGTTTATCCAAGAAGCTTTTCGCACATCGGTCTGTCAGTCCCTGACCTAGATGCAGCCGTGAAATTCTATACTGAAGTAATGGGTTGGTATACGATCATGGAGCCTACTGAGATTGTCGAAGATGACAGCCCGATTGGTGAGATGTGTACTGAAGTATTCGGTGCAGGTTGGGGCAGCTTCCGTATCGCTCACCTATCTACTGGTGACCGTATCGGTGTTGAGATTTTTGAATTTAAAAATCAAGAAAACCCTGAAAACAACTTTGAATACTGGAAAACAGGTATCTTTCACTTCTGCGTTCAAGATCCGAATGTTGAAGAGTTGGCTGATCGTATGGTTGCCGCAGGTGGTAAGAAGCGTATGGAAAAACCACGTTACTACTACCCTGGCGAAAAACCTTACCGCATGATCTATATGGAAGACCCGTTCGGCAACATCGTTGAAATTTATAGCCACAGCTACGAGCTTATCTATAGCGAAGGCGCATACTAGTTTCAGTATAAATACAGCTTAGTATAAATTTAACCTAGTATAGATTTAGCTTATATCTGACCGAAAAACCAATAGCGTACTCATCATCTGAGTGCGCTATTTTTTTCGTGAGCTTTCTATGTCAGGCACTTATTGTATAAAATATGAGCCATGCTACTATTTACAACGATTTATATAACTTTATAAATCGTAGCCTTTGCCAAATCAAACCACCCATTATCAAGGATGATAAATGACTCAATTAGGCACCACTCTAGACCTAGACGACCTTCTGATTATTAGAGAAGACAATAAAGACAGTGGCGTCGTCACGCTCACCTTAAACCAACCCAAGCAATTTAATGCGTTGTCCGTTGAAGTGCTGTCTGCTATGCAAGCAGAGCTAGACAGTATCGCTCAAGACAATACAATCAGAGTCGTGGTTATTCAAGCGACAGGCAAGGCGTTCTGTGCTGGTCATAATCTAAAACAAATGCGCGCACACACAGATGCAGCATTTCATCGTGCGCTATTCCAGCAATGTAGCAAAATGATGCTTACTATCAACTGTATGCCACAAGTCGTCATTGCAAAAGTACAAGGGATTGCTACCGCTGCAGGATGTCAGCTGGTCGCAGCTTGTGACCTAGCCATTGCCGCTGATGATGCAAAGTTCGCTACCTCTGGGATAAATGTTGGACTTTTCTGTTCCACACCTGCTGTAGCAGTCAGTCGTAATCTACCTCGTAAGCAGGCATTTGAGATGCTGATTACTGGTGAGTTTATCGATCCACACACTGCCTTGCAATATGGATTAATCAATCGAATAGCACCAGCAGAGCAGTTAGATCAAACACTACAGTCATTGATAACGGCAATCACCGCCAAATCCCCAGTAGCGGTAAGAACTGGCAAAGATATGTTCTATAAGCAGCTAGATATGAGCATCGAAGATGCTTATGATTATGCCAGTGAAGTAATGACGGGCAATATGATGGCGGACGATGTAAGTGAAGGCATTGACGCTTTTATCGAGAAGCGCCAAGCGGTATGGAAAGGGTGTTAGTACCTATGACACTAATCATTGTATTGCTTAACTGACGTTACACAGCGTAGGCTTTATCTAGAAAGCTAGCACGCCCTTTTTCAATAATTAAATTTGCTTATTGCCAAGCATAAAAAAGGCCACGATATCGCTATAATGGCCTTTTTCGTTTCTATTTGATACAGGTGCTATAGGTACTATGAGCAGTCTTTACTCAGCAGCGATAGCGATCATCTCAACCAATAGCTCAGGACGTGCTAAAGCTGACTCACCACAAGCGCGAGCTGGTGGCTGAATACCTTCAAACCACTGGTCATAGACTTCATTCATAGCAGCAAAGTCAGCCATGTCTTTGATCCAAACCGTGACTGATAGCAGCTTTGATTTATCACTGCCAACTTCTTCTAGCAACGTTTGAATTTTTTCTAGACAAGTCAATGTTTGCGCTTTGATATCGTCTTCTGCATTACCTACCTGACCACACAAATAGACAGTTTGGTTATGGATTACGGTTTTGCTCATACGTTGATTGCTGTGTAGCTTCTTAATCATGTCTATACCTTTTATTTATTAATTTAAGTCTGTGCTAACTATAGTCAATCCACTATAAAAGCGCTACAGCGTTAACCTCGCTTGAAGTATGACATATACATCTGCACTCGGTTGCCTTGTACCGCTCTTAAATTGGATCAACTATATATCAGATACGCGCTTAGTTAGAAAAACGCTGGGCACTAAATGGTGCAAGATCGACCAATGTAGGCTTATCGTGAATCATCTCTTCAACCAGACGACCTGTCATTGGCCCTAAGGTAAAGCCTTGATGACTGTGACCAAATGCGAACCATAGTTTGTCATGCTTGTCTGCAGGGCCGATTACTGGCTTCATATCAGGCATACAAGGACGAGATCCTGCCCATGCTTCACTCTCAACCGCATCTTCTAGTGGCAAGATTTTTTTCGCCAGCTTCAATACGGTTTTTAACTGACCAAAGTTCTTTGGCGCATTCATCGTGGTCATCTCAGCACCAGTAGTAATACGGATACCCTGCTGCATTGGCCCCATCACAAAGCCTTTGTCCATATCAAACATACTGTGATTGATAGTGTTCTTTTCTGTCACTTTGAAATGCTGATGATAGCCGCGCATTGGGAACAATGGCAAGTTATAGCCAAGTGGTCTGATCAAATCATTAGACCATGGGCCTGCTGCGATAACCAATTTGTCACTATAGTAGGTATCGTTATCAGTGATAACTTTCCAGCCTTCGCCGTCTTTTACGATTTCTTTCACATCGCTTTCTTTGATCGTACCCTGCATATCTTGGAAGTTTTTTGCATAAGCTTTCACGAGCGAGCTTGGGTTTGATACTTGCCAAGAGTTTTTCCAATGAATCGCGCCAACGAAACCTTCAAAATTGGCACTAGGCTCCATGGCTTTTAGTTCTGCAACGTTCAACACATTATGCTCAACGCCTTGGTTGCGAGCATCAATGGCTGCTGCTTGCGCTTCTTTAAACGTCTCTTCTGAGCGATGCAATTGCAACCAACCATCACGAGTAATGAGCTCGTCAGCACCAGAGGCGCTAATCATGGTTTGGTGCTCACTAGTACAATGCTCAATCAACGTCTGCCACTCTGATTCAATCTTTTTGACTGAAGCCGGTGTAGAGTATTTCCAGTACTGAAGCAGCGCTTGGTGATAACGCAAAATGGCCGGGATACGATAGCGAATATCGGTACCTTGGTTTGGCAACACTCTGATCATTTCTGTCAGCTGACGAGGAAAAGGATGTGTATGAATGGCTTCGCGCTGAATCAATCCTGCATTGCCATATGAGGTCTCTGACCCTGGCAATTTCTTGTCTAACAATAATACATTTGAGTTATTTTTTTGTAGATGCCACGCGATTGACGTGCCAACCATACCTGCACCGATAACGATAACTTCGTAGCGCATAACCTATCCTTTTCTTAGGGTGTTAATACAGAGTATCAAATATAAGGGTCTAACAGAATTAGGTGGTAATAGTAACGCATTAGGATAAATTTGAAACCCTTATCTGAGAAATATTTTCGCGTCACATACTTTTGGTTATGGGGTTTTTGAGAAGGTATTTTTGATAGGAATAATACTAGCTCTGAGCAATAATCTAGCAACAAATTTGATGAAAATAGCGTCAAATTATCCCATTTTTTTGACCATGAAACTTTCGACTATTCGAAAGCTCACTTATCGATATTACTGCATAGCCTTATCAGCTTATGTTTAATTGATTAGATAATCAACTAAACATAGAGTATTACCACCAAATGGGATCATCGTCTTCTATCATGGTTCGCCTTGTCGTCTCAACCGTTACCTCTTCTGCAGATAGCTCAGCGATAAAACGTGACGGTTTGTCAAAGTATCCAGAATAACTAGAGAAGTAGTTTGGTGCGGTCAGATATAACTGCGTTTTGGCACGACTACAGGCAACATAAAACAGCTTACGCTCTTCTTCTAATGCTTCAAAGTCATCCAAAGAACGATGATGCGGCGTGATACCATCTACCAATGAGTTAACAAACACTACTGGCCACTCAAGCCCTTTAGCACTATGAATGGTCGAGATAGTGACTTTGTCATTGCTACTGTCTTGTCCATTATCTAAATTGCCCATCACGGCAACTGAATCATTAGGTGGGTCTAAAGCGAGATTTTCTAAAAAACTATCAAGGCTTGTGTGCTCTGTCGCTAAGTTCTTTAATACCCGAAAGTCTTCGGTACGCTCACGCCAATTGTCTTCGATAAGCTTTAACACTGGAAGATAAAACTCAAGAATATGTTCAATAGCTGTCTCGACCAATTCAGCTTGCTGTGCCTTGGTAAGCGCATGATATAGAGGTTCTAGCTGCTCGCTTTTTTTCGCAAAGGGCGCTGCCAGTAAAGATTCAAACGCATTGTTGTCAGCAGTAATAGCTTGGGTTAAGCGCGTCGCCGTCACTGCACCCACCCCTTTAAACAAGGTTAAAATTCGATGCCAAGCAATTGTGTCATTTGGGTTATAGAGTATTTTGACAAAGGCCAATACGTCTTTGATATGACGTCTTTCAATGAACTTGATACCACCCACGACGATAAAGGGAATATTGCGCGCCATAAACTCTAGCTGTATGTAATTGGATTGAAATGACGTACGGCATAATACTGCAAAGTCGTTGTAGTCATACTCTGGCTTTAGCGCGACAATCTTATCAGTGATATAGCCCGCTTCTTTTGGCTCATCACTGAGTCGTCGAAATACTGGTTTGTGTCCTTCTATCGGCGCATCAGAATACAGCTGCTTTTGATAGCCTAGCGTGATTTGCGCGGACAACGCATTGATATAATTTAAAACGGATGGCGAGCTGCGATAATTTTGCTCAAGCTTAATAAGTTTAGCATTAGGATAGGTCTCACCGAATAATAGAATGTTTTCATAATTGGCACCGCGAAACGCGTAAATACTTTGATTGTCGTCACCGACTACCATCAGTGTTACCGACTCAGGCTCACATATTAAGTCGATTAGCTGCTTTTGTGGAATATTGGTGTCTTGGTATTCATCAACCATAATATAGCGATATTGGCTTTGCAGTAGCTGTCGAAAGGTATCATTGGTCTTCAAATGACGTACCACTTGACTGATGATATCGTCAAAATCATATAAGTGATTGGCGCGCTTGTACTCATGGAAATCGACCGCCAGCTGCTCGATGATAGGAATATGCACGGCAATATCAGGGTAGTTGCTTTCGATTAAGTCGCGAATATGTATACGTCTGTTTCTAGACGTCGATATGATATTTTGCAGCGTTTTTTTGCGTGGAAAGGCGTGTGACTTGGTCTGAGCAGGATACTTTTTTTCTTTATGCACTAAGTCGATAGCATCCTCACTATCGCCAGTATCCAAAATCGTAAACCTTGGATTGATACCGAGTAGCCCTGAATACTGACGCAGTAACATATTGCAAAACGAGTGAAAAGTACCACTAGTGATGCTATTTAATGCTTTATCAGTTGGCAGCTTATCCTCAGCCAGCTCTTCATCTGATATCTCTTGATTTGAAAGACTGCTTGCTAGCAAGGATTTAGCTCGATCTTTTATTTCATTTGCCGCTTTACGCGTAAAAGTCAGGAGCAAAATCTCTTTAGGCGACACCCCATTTTCCAATAGATAACTGGTCCGATAGGTCAAGGTTTTGGTCTTACCTGAGCCAGCTCCAGCAATGACCAATACTTTGCCTTCGATCGTAGTCGCGGCCATTAGCTGATCGGGGTTTAACTCACTGGCATAATCGACTTTTAACCCCAAACCACTATCTAGCCTCTGCTTTAACAACTTAATATTTGTCGTCTCAGCAGTATCAATTAAATTTGCTTCTAACTTTTTAATAGCCTGCTCAAGTCGAGTCAGTTTAGGCTTCATCTCAAGGAAGTTCTGCGGGTATTTATAGTGGCGTGTGTCAAAAATCGAGGTTGTCATTGTCTAAAATTGCCTTACATTTTATTTTGGCGATATTATCAGCTTATGTCTGACTGTTTATAGCTTTAGAATAAGTATGACTTGTTAAACCTAGCAGAGTATATGTGCTGAATTTTTGTGAAATTTAAGTCCTTATCTGAGCATGACAGTTTACCATATTAAAAAATAGGGTTTATTAGCCCACATAAGCTATGTGTCACTTGTATTGATTCGCCTTATTCATTTTCAAGCCTCAAATATGACCTGCTTTTATCATCAATCTGCGTATCGTTAACGAGTAAAAACCTGAGCATATACCGTAACAACCTCACCCCTATTCAGGTAAATTTGCTACAATGTGCCCAATTTTGATTTATCATTTAACCAAACTTTATACCAACTGATTTTATTAATACATTGAGAGCTGTCTCTTATACACATCTGACGCTGCCGACGATATGCAGT
>CAJXUF010000167.1 GCA_913061175.1 uncultured Psychrobacter sp. | reverse complement strand
TAATCTACATATAAGCTATCTCCAGCTCGTCTTGATGAGGTGCGTATTATAGACGCTATATTTATTTAGTCAAGAAGTATTTGCTATTTAATTCAAACAATTTACATCGTCCAAATCAGTAATCCACTTCCCTTTCGACTGGGTGGCATTATACGGAGTTTTAGATAGAAAACAAGAAGAGTTTTCAAAAACATTTTAACTTGATAAATTGAATTGATTGAGCCTACTATTAAAGAAAATAGTAGGCTCAAGTATTTCTCTATTTCTTAGATCTACATATTAGTCGAAAGTATAGCTTACGCCAACATTGCCACCATTTTGGCTGCCACTACCACCAAAAGCACTACTGATAGAAAACTGTCCGTCAGATGTAGTGTAACCGACACCAAATGCGTACCCTGTCTCACCTTCCCATGTACCACCGCCCAGACCAACACTTACTTTACCTGGCGTGTTGGGATAACGTAGAGCACCGAAAGCAAGCGCACCCGCTACTGCTGAGTGAGTCTCACCTTCTAAATCATTTATTCTTCTATCTGTATAACCAAAGGCTTCGGCACGATTTTGGTTAAGCTGAGAAACGTTAACTGCATCATTTGAATTAATACCAGCGGCAACATTGGTAATTCGGCGCTGGTTGTTTGCACTGCCTACCGATACGGTATTATCTGCCGTTGATTGTGAGTTTGCTCCTAATGCTACCGCATTGCTATGAGTCGCACTGCTATTAGCACCGATAGATACTGCATTAGCTGCTTGGACGTTCACCGACTCACCGATAGCAACAGATTTTGAGGCGTTAGTCTCGTTAGCAAAGGTTGGTGCACTATTAGCACCAATTGTAGCCGCTGTAGCACCAACTGTCGCATTACTACCTAACACTACTGAATTACTAGTAGTATCACCGATAATGTTGTCGTTGCCAACTGCATAATTAGCGCTGCCGCCGATAATATTCGGGTCTCCAAACGCACCTGAGCGATCACCTGAAACGATGTTGCCATTACCCACGCTGGTAGATTGATCGCCAGTCACCGTATTGTTAGTGCCCATAGCAATGCTGTCCTTACCTTTAGATTGAGCATTAACCCCAATTGCTATTGCACCGTCAGCAGTAGCGCCATTGCTGTTATAATTGCCTGCATCTTCACTGTCACTAGAGCCATTAACGCTAAAGAAGCGAGCTTGGCTGTCTTCGATTTTACTTTCTAATTCAATTTTAGCTGTTTCGCTAATACCTGAGTCGCCTTTATCACCGTCAATACCATCCTGACCTGCTGGACCTTGTTCACCCTGAGGACCTTGCGCGCCATCTTGACCATTGATGCCGTCAGATCCTGCTGGACCTTGCGGACCGATTGAACCCTGTAAACCATCAACACCATCTTTACCGTTAGTGCCATCAGTACCATTTAAACCGTCAACACCGTTTTGACCCGCTGGTCCTTGTTCACCCTGAGGACCTTGCGCACCATCTTGACCATTGATGCCGTCAGATCCTGCTGGACCTTGTGGACCAATTGCTCCTGTATCGCCTTTAGGTCCAGGTGTTAGCTCGATCGTATTTATCTGTGTTTGCAAATCTGTCAACTTGCCATCAACTGCAGCAAATGCAGCACCCACGTTATTGTAGTTCGCATTGCTTATTTTATATGTAGGTGCTTGGAACACACCTGTATTACTGAACTGTGCACCCCCACCTAAAGCGGTTGCTACATTACTGAAATAAGAAATACCTGTTGTTTCTAACTTTTTTAACTGAGCAATATTCACTGCATCAGTATCAGATGTGCCTGCTGCTACACCCGTAATTTGGCGGGTTTTCCAATTATTTGAGTCAACACTAGACGTATCGCCAACACTAAGTGCTGCCAAAGTAGATTGCCACGTTGAACTAGTATTACCGTCAGCTGAATAACCTGCTACACTTGCATCTACAGTAGTGACGCTTCGCTCTCCTAGAGCAATGCTGTTATCAATATTAGCGGTCGCGTTTGACCCTACGGACAAGCTATTGGCGCCTGATGCCCTACTAAAACTACCTATCGCTGAACTAGAAACACCTGATGCAATATTGTAGTTCCCCAATGCTGAACTTCTCTCTGCTAACGCTTGATTACTAAAACCCAATGAAGAGCTATCGTTAGCTGAGGCTGTATTATTGTAGCCTACTGCTGAACCACCTAAACCAGATGCTATATTGTTGTAGCCTACTGCTGAACTATTGTTACCTGATGCAGCATTATTGAAGCCTATTGCTGAACTGTTGTTGCTCAAAGCCTGATTATTGCGACCTAACGCTGAGCTACCCTCCTCAGAGGCATTATTATTAGAGCCTACTGCTGAACTATCGTTACTTGATGCAGTATTACCATACCCCACTGCTGAGCTACGTTCTCCCGAAGCAGTATTATTAGAACCTAGCGCTGAACTACGCAACTTAGAAGCTACGTTTAGACTACCAACTGCAGTACTACGCTCCTCAGCGGTTGAGTTGTCGCTACCTATTGCCAAGCTACGAACTCCGGAGGCTGTATTTTCGTTACCTATTGCGGAGCTGGCTTGACCAATTGCCTTATTACTAAAACCTACAGCCGTACCAACATAGCCTTCAACCTGATTAAGGCGACCTGCTGCCAATCCAAAACCTTCTGTTATTCTATTTTCGTTACCAAATGCTGAGCTTCTAAAACCTACAACATAATTTTCTGAACCTATAGCTGAACTGGAATTCCCTAATGCTCTATTGTAAGCACCTATCGCTGAGCTACTTTCACCAGAGGCAGTATTAGTGTTGCCTACCGCTGAGCTATATAGACTTGATGCTTCATTTCTATGGCCCATTGCTGTGCTAAAAGGACCTGAAGCAACATTGACATAACCTATTGCTGTTGCATTAGTATTCAAAGCTCTATTTTGGAAACCTACTGCTGAGCTAGAAGGAGCTGAAGCAACATTGATATAACCTATTGCCGTTGAATTGGTATTCAAAGCTTGGTTTTGAAATCCACAAGCTATAGATGTATTTTGTGGGGCGGTACTGCCATTTGTTCCACTGGGTTGCGTTATACACACTTCCGCTTGGCTACTCATTGCCGTCAATCCTAGCACGCCAGCAATAGCAACCCCTATAGCACTCCGGCGTAGTGAGTTGCCTAGTTTCGCAGCTGGCACTGTGCCCACTTGACCTGATCTATTATTAGACTTTCCACCCGACTTGCTGATTTCACTAACGGCGGTATAGCAACCCGTAGAACGATTAAAAACAACGCGGTAAACATGGTTTAACATGAGAGTATCCTGTATATATAAAGTCGCTATTAGGGCAACTATATGATGGCTATATAAATAGACTGATAGTTAAGCTATCACTATTAGACATAGACGTTAGTGTTGATAAATAGTTAAACAAGGAAGCTATTGGTTGAGTGTTTCTATGAACAGCCTGTCCACTAGAAAATTAAAATATTATTCTTAAAGTTTTGAGAGCTAAAACTCTCATCTCTAGAAATATTTCTGTGTAATTTTGATATAAAAGGGAACATTATAGATACATAATGAAATATTATATATTAATTGTAAAGTTCTTGTTTTGAATTTGTAACTTATAAATATATTCTTTAAAGAATATATTATGAGGCTGGAACAGAAAATACTGGCTAATATATATGTTTGACGAGTATTGGTTTGATGGAGTTATCTATTACATGTAGATGAGAATACTCATTAACCTATGTATGACAGTATGCAAGTCATTAAGAGAATAATGGTTTTTCATAAGACACAAAAAAGCCGCTTATCAATAGATAAGCGGCTCTTGTAAGATATGTTTAGAGTTGTTTTAGTATTAACTAACTTAAATGGTTAAAGTTTGAAAATAACTCATAGCAATCTAAAATAGGATATGGAAGATATCAAATTTAGTGTTTAAAATTTGCTTTAATCGTAGTCACGATACCTGATAACGCATAGATAATGCCGATCGCTAAGATACCAACAGGAATATCATAGAGCACGATGCTCATGACTAGCACCCCAATGATAAGCACTACAAAAGGTACTTTCTTTTTATCGAATTCTTTAAAGCTGTAGTATTTGACATTACTGACCATCAGTAGACCGCAAGTCACGACCCAAGCTGCAAACAGTAGCATGACGGCTGTATCGTATTGACCAATCCACTCGTTATGATCGACTGCAACCATCACAGCAGATGTCACCAATATAGCAGCAAGCGGACTGGCCAAGCCAACAAAGTACTTTTTATCGACGATGCCAACCTGAACATTAAAACGTGCAAGGCGAAAAGCAGCACAAGCAGTAAAGACAAACGCACAACCAATGCCGATACGACCTAAAGGCTCTAAAGCAAAGCTATAAATCAGAATAGCAGGCGCAACACCAAATGCTAACATATCTGCTAAAGAGTCATATTGCTCACCAAATGGACTTTGCGCATTGAGCATACGTGCGACACGGCCATCTGCGCCATCAAGAATAGCGGATAAAAAGATAGCCAAAGCTGCCTTATAGAACTCGCCTTGCGTACTCGCCAAAATCGAGTAAAAGCCTGACAGTAGCGATAAGGTGGTGATCAGATTGGGTGCCAAATAGACACCGCGACTAACCACTCGCTTACCTTCGGCTACTTCAGCTTCAATCACCTCAAATGTCAAACCATCATAGCTGTCGTTATCCGCTAGGCGAATATTAAACTCATGCTCATCAATAAACGGTGGCTGAGTCGCTGCATTATCTTGCAACGAGCCGTCGTTTAAGGACGAATTGTTCAAAGGTGCATTATTCGGCTGGCCGATAGGTGGCTGAGTCGTCATCTTAATATCCTTATTGGCCGTTATTGCTATTCGCCGACGAGCCAGCGCACATTGGTCGCACTATCAGGCGTCAAGTTTGGCGCGTCTTCTACTTTTAGTACTGGCTGTAAGAAACGTAATATCTCACGTGCATGGTTATCAAACTGCCATGGCGGATTGATAACCAGTAGACCTGTACCGTTCAGACCAACCGCAACATCATTAGGATAAATGTTTAGCTCACAAACCAGCTGACGCCTCATTTCAGTACGTTTGAGCTTTTTATAGAAGAGCTCTACGGCTTCGATGTTTTTGATTGGGAACCAAAGCGCATAAGTACCCTGTGGCCATTTGTTATAAGCCGCGACCAATAGGTCGATAAGGCGCGTAAAGTCTTTGTGCTCTTGCTCATAAGGGGGATCAAGGAAAATCAAACCGCGCTTTTCTTTTGGTGGAATAACAGCGGTGATACCTTCAAAAGCGTCACGATGCTGGATACCAATTGGCAACTTATGTAGCTGATAGTTCAACGCATCGTATTCAGTCGCTTTGGCTTCAAAAGCCTCAGCACGCACGCCAGCATCAGGCTTTTTAGCGGCGGTTTTTTCGACGTGATGGGCTACCCACCATGGCGAACCAGGGTAGACTTTATTGTCGTAAGTGAATTTGGCTTGCTTAATGCCTTCCATATAATCTTTGACAGCAGCTGGCGCCTTTTCAGTATCTGCTTTTAGAAAAGCTTGAATACCGCCTTTGGCCTCACCTGTTTTGCGCGCTTCTTCACTGCTTAGTGAATACAGTCCACGACCGCCATAAGCGTCAAGCACATAGAAAGGTTTGTTTTTCTGCCCCAGTTGATTAAGCAGTTGTACCAATAAAATGTGTTTAACCACATCAGCAAAGTTACCAGCGTGGTAGGCGTGTTTATAGTTCATAGTCTCAAAAGTTTAAATAAGAAAAATTGCATCTATGGTAGCATAGACAGCATAAAAGATAACGAGGTTTCGGTAACTCGTCATTGAATGGTGGGCGACGATAGAGGTCAGGGAGTTGTTTGACTATGCTTGTTAAAGGGATAAAAAAATGACAACGATTAGCAGTAGTATTGAAGTAATAGATGCTGATCTAAAGCAGCTGCGCATTAACGAGCGTATAGCAGCCGATAATTTGTCTCTACTACCGCATCAGTCAGATATCAATTACACTAGCAATGAAGCTCATAGTGTTGATCAGAAGCAAAATGCGTTGTTATCGTCTCACTTTCATGTCGATTGGGAACATAGGCTTACTGATGATGAGCTAGATAAGCTTAGCTTTGAGGGTTTTATTATCATTGATGAGATATTTGAAGATAGAGCCCTACTCGCCCTACAAGCAGAAAGTGGCTTTATCGATTATCGGGATGCGCATCTGGCGGCTGGGGTACGCTTGAGTCATATACGCGGGGATAAAATCCGCTGGATTAATAAAGACTTCTATGCAGGATTTTACTACCTACAAAGCATCAATGAGTTAGCTGGCGTCTTAAACCGTACCTTGTATACCGGTATTCGTCATAGCGAGGCGCATTATGCCTGCTACCCTATTGGTTTTGGCTATCAGTGGCACAGTGATAATCCTACGGGACGCGATGAGCGGGTGCTATCAGCGGTATTTTATCTCAATGACAACTGGGAGAAGGATGATGGCGGCGCATTAGAGATCGTTGATCATCACGGCGTCCATAATGTAATTTTGCCAGTAGCTAATCGCTTAATTATCTTTCATAGCGATTTGCGTCATCAAGTACAAACCGCTTATCGCCAGCGCTATTCTATCGCGACTTGGATGCGCCGTGACACGCTAGTTCCGTTCGTTAGTGTCTGAGGTTTTTATCCAAATAATCCTTATTACACCGCAATTTTGCCTATCTCATTTTTGTAACTCAAGTCACTTTATAATTTAAAAGGTTCATTCATGTCTGACTCTACCATTCAAACCCATCAACAAGCGACCCTAAATCTTAGTATCACTCTACTTGAACGCCCTGTCTCTTATACACATCTGACGCTGCCGACGATATGCAGTG
>CAJXUF010000166.1 GCA_913061175.1 uncultured Psychrobacter sp. | reverse complement strand
AGATGTGTATAAGAGACAGGTACCGGGCAGCGTGTTTTTACCTTTGTCTTCGAACTCAACCATCATGCCAATCTCTGGATTGTCAGCGACTAGCGCAAATTGAGTACGGCTAAAATGTTGGATGTTTTCAGGATTCCACTCGCCAAAAGCTTGCTCTGGCTCAAGGTGTGCGGTACGAGTGTCACCGGCGCGTAGATTCATCAGTACTTGCTCAAAACCAGGTAACAAGCTCTCATCACCAATGGTCAGAGACACAGGCGCATCACGATTAAAGGTTGAGTCGATGATGGTACCGTTCTCTAGTGAAACTTCAAAGTGCAGCTTAACGAGGCTACCATGAGCGATACGAGTGTCTTCGTTTGGGTTAATAAATTGAGATTGAGTCATAATAAAAAGCCATCGGTTGCTAGAATAAAAGAATAGAAAATAATGTGTTTGATTGCAGTCTCTTTAATTGCAGTATTATAGTGTAAGAAATAATAAGCCATCTAAGACCAGATGTAAGCGTCAATAATGTAACGCAGATGGTGTACTATAATTGGCAATTCTAAAAGATATGAGGTGTCGGTGGTGAATAAACAACAAGGCACTGTCAAAAAATGGCAGGACGATAAAGGGTTTGGCTTTATTGAAACTGAAGCAGGCGAGTCTGTCTTCTTTCATGTGAGTGAGTTTAAGGCTCAGCGCCGTCCTAATATCGGTGAGGCAGTGGTCTTTAGCATTGGACAAGATGCCCAAGGACGCAGGCGAGCCAAGCAGGTACAAGAGCTTGGGTTTGTGCAGCAAAAAATGGCACAAAAAAATCAGCAGATTCGTCAGCGCAATCAGAAACGTAGCCATCAGGCAGAGTTTGAAGCGGGTCAAAAGAAACGCTCATTCCTTGGACTGGCTTTTTATGGTGTTTTAGCTTTATTAGCAGCAACAGATAAATTGAGCTGGCTAGTGTTCGGCTGGTACGTCGTGCTAGGGATTATTACTTATGGTATGTATGCCAAAGACAAAGCTGCTGCGCAAAGTGGCGACTGGCGTACGCCTGAGTCTACACTGCATATACTAAGCGCGCTTGGCGGTTGGGTAGGCGCGCTATTGGCTCAGACGTATCTGCGTCACAAATCACAAAAACCCGAGTTTCGAGTGACTTATTATTTGACCGTCGTTGTGAACATGGCAGGCTTGCTATTTTTATTAGCAGGTGGTGGCTTAGAGACGTTGACCGATTTACTATCAGAGTTGCTATAAATAAATAACTGCATTCACGATTAGCAGTGTTGCTACGTGTATGACGAAAGCACTAAAACGATCGACAAAAAAAGGTGGGTTACGACTGCGTAACCCACCTTTTCAATTTATAAATTGAACTATTATCTCTAGCTATAGATGGTTATGACCGTGGCATTTCACGCTTTTTTTCCAAAAACAGCATATCGATGACAATCAATAATACACCAATAGAAATACCGATATCCGCGATATTAAAAATCGGATAATGCCAAACATCGGCATAATGCACATGGATAAAATCAATCACATGACCATGTAATAAGCGGTCGATTAAATTACCAACTGCACCGCCCAATACTAAGGCTAGGCCGAAAGATAACAGTGTGGCTTTGCGAGGTGCTTTAATCAGATAAATGATTAGAAACAGCGACATGAACAATGCCAGTCCTGAAAAAAACCACTTCTGCCAACCGCCAGCATCTGCCAAAAAGCTAAATGCCGCGCCGTAATTATAAGCCAATGTCCAATTGAGAAATGGCTCAATCACCGGCACTGGATCATGAAAGGTCAGTTTGGTTTCTGCCAACCACTTGGTCCACTGATCGATGATGACGATAACCAATGCCAATATATACCATACAAAAGCACGACTACCATTTGCCACCAGCTTTGGTGTCCTATTTGTTGACTTTGCCAGACGACTTCTAGGCGTGGTTGAGCTACCCGTGGTTGCATGAGCAGGCTTAGGCGAATGGTCAATTTCAACCTGCGGCTGCTGGTCGCGCTGGCTTTCAGGTGAGTCTGTTGAGTTAGGCATAGTGACGCACCTCGCCATCGCCACTGACATTGGTCACGCAGCGCGCGCATAGTTCAGGGTGTGCGCTATCTGTGCCGATGTCATCACGAATGTGCCAGCAGCGTACGCACTTAGTACCAGTAGCGGCACTTACTTGGACCACTAAATCGACAGCCTCTTCGGTATTGGTGTCGGTCACTTCATCTGTCTGTGTGATGCTATCAGCAGGCGCTTCGCTCATTGGCTTCAATGCAGCGTTACTAGTAATTAGTACAAAACGAAGCTCTTCATCAAGCTTAGCTAGGCTCTCATACATTGCACCGTCAGCGTATAGACTCACATCGGCAGACAAGTTGGCATTGATGATTTTTTCGCCACGTGCAGTCTCGATATGTTTATTCACCATGTCTTTGGCGAACATAATGCGCTGCCAGTCATCATTACTGATCGCACTTAGCTCAAACGCTGGGAACTCATACCATTCTTGAGTAAATACATAGCCACCTTTATCCGCATCACGTTGGTTCAGTACTTCCCAAGCCTCTTGCGCCGTGAATGACAAGATTGGTGTAATCCAGCGAATCAATGCATGAGTGATATGGTAGATAGCCGTCTGCGCAGAACGACGAGGCTGACCATCTGCCTGCGTGGTGTACTGGCGATCCTTGATGATATCTAGATAGAAGCTACCCAAATCTTGCGAGCAAAACGCCGTGACGTGCTGAGTGACTTGGTGAAAGTCCATCGCATCGTAAGCGCTAATGATTTGTGCTTGGACGGTTTGTGCGCGCTCAATGATGAATTTATCAAGGCTAACCAATTCATTGATATCAATGCTGTCGGTCGCTGGATTGAAGTCATCAGTATTGGCAAGCAAGAAACGCAGGGTATTACGGATACGGCGATACATATCGATCGCACCTTTAAAGACCGTCTTACCTGCGCTCATCTCATAACGATAGTCACTTGAAGCAATCCATAGACGCAGCATGTCTGCACCTGTCTTATTGATTTCTTCTTGCGGGGTGATGATATTGCCCAGTGACTTACTCATCTTACGACCGTTTTCATCGACCACGAAACCATGCGTCAATACTTGCTTAAATGGTGGGCGCTCATACATCGCTTCTGACGTCAGTAGTGACGTCTGGAACCAGCCGCGATGCTGGTCAGAGCCTTCTAGATACATATCAGCTGGATTGGTCAATTCATCACGTTGATCAAGTACCGCAAAATGCGTTGTGCCTGAGTCAAACCAAACGTCTAGTGTATCGGTAGCTTTGTCATAGTCAGCGGCTTCACTGCCTAAGAAATCTTCACAGCTAGCATCGAACCACGCTTCAACGCCGCCTTCATTGATTTTTTGCGCCGCAGTTTCCATCAGCTCAAGGGTGTTTGGATGCAGCTCGCCTGTTTCTTTGTGCGTAAAGAAGGTAATCGGCACGCCCCACGTACGCTGACGCGAAATACACCAATCAGGACGACCCGTCATCATTGATTCGATACGGTTTTGTCCCCACGCTGGCGTCCAACTTACTGATGGAATATCAGCCAATGCGCGAGCACGTAAGCCTTTGGTTTCCATATTGATAAACCACTGAGGCGTAGCACGGAAAATGATTGGCGACTTATGACGCCAGCAATGCGGATAGCTATGCTCAATTTTGGTATGGCTGATTAGATGACCATTTTCATGTAGTGCAGCAATGATTTTTGGATTGGCTTTATAGATGTGCTCGCCTGCAAATACTGCAGCGCTATCTAAATAAACGCCCGTACCGCTTACTGGGTTTTCCACTGGTAAGTTGTATTTTAGACCAACGATATAATCGTCAAGGCCGTGACCAGGTGCCGTATGTACCAGACCAGTACCACTATCAGTAGTTACATGATCGCCCAAAATGAGTGGCACTTGACGGTCTGTAATTAGTGGATGCTGGGCATGTAGGCCTTCAAGCTCGCTGCCTGATACGGTTGCTAAGATGCCGTTATTGTCTAGTTTTAGCTCACTTAACGCAGTTTCGACAAGATCCGCTGCGAGTAGTAGGTTGCCTTTTTCAGTAGCGACCACGCTATAGTTATGCTCAGGATGTACTGAGATAGCTTGGTTGGCAGGCAGTGTCCATGGCGTAGTTGTCCAAATAACAGCAGCGATATTTCCCGCTACTTCAGCTAGTGCGGCTACTTTATCCGTACCGAGCACATCAAAGCTGACATAGATCGCGTCAGAGACTTTGTCTTGATATTCTACTTCTGCTTCTGCTAGGGCAGAGCTACAGTCCAAGCACCAGTTGACTGGCTTCATACCGCGAGTCACATGACCATTGTCATAGATCTTGGCAAGCGCACGCACGATGTTGGCTTCTTGATGAAAGTTCATCGTCAGATAAGGATTGTCCCAATCACCAAACACACCTAGACGCTTGAAGTCTGCCTTTTGTAGTTCAATCTGAGTGCTCGCATATTCGCGGCATAGACCACGGAATTCGGTCGCAGAAACTTTTTGACCAACTTTACCAACCTTGGCTTCGACTTTTTGTTCGATTGGCAGACCATGACAATCCCAACCAGGGACATAAGGTGCATCAAATCCTGACAAAGTTTTTGATTTTACAATAATGTCTTTTAGTACTTTATTGACCGCGTGACCCAAGTGAATCTGACCGTTGGCGTATGGAGGGCCATCGTGCAAAATATATTTGGTTGCACCAGCACGCGCCTGACGAATTTTACCGTAGACGTCATCCGCTTCCCAAGCAGCCAACCAATCTGGCTCGCGTTTGGCAAGGTTTGCGCGCATCGCAAATGGCGTATCCGCAAGGTTCAGCGTGTCTTTGTAATCTTGGCTTGGTGTGTCAGTGCTTTTATCAGTCATAGAAGGTATCTTTTTAAAAGGTAGGTTTGTGTGTCGGTTCAAAACCGGATACAAGGCTCGATGTTCAATATAGTTCAATATAGTACTGAGGGTCACGCAGTATTGATAATGCTTAATTACTAATAGTAGGTATATTGCTCATCATAGTCGGTTTATCAACCATCATGTCAATAAATACCCATTGTCGCTCATTAGTCGGTAAATAGTTACGTCAATAATAAATGGTAACGAGACGATTGCAACATAAAATATGCTAGTAAAAATAATTCAAAAAAATATTTAGATCGGCAGCTATTATATGACAAAAAGGGTAGGGTAAAAAGAGCTGTGCGAGGTTGGCCCAATTTTGTCCAATATCAATCGTTTATCTGTGTTGTATATCCTCAGCACGGACGTAGCTATAAGCTCCTTAAATGCTTATTCATTGAAACATAAAGTACGACTCAACTGCTAAAAAACAGACGCCAACCATAAGCGCAGTTTCAATGACCATAATGGCTGAATACCTGTTAGCCCTTGTGTCATCTCGCCATTCTTTAATACCACATAAGACGGTGTGACTTGTCCTTGCCAATCTGCAAAGATATTGCCTTGTTGATCATTTATGGTGGTGAAATCAAACTGATGCTGATCGAGGTAGCTGTGTAACTCTTGATTTGAGCCGGACTGTACGGCAACAGTGACCACGGGATAGTTATCTGCTGCTAACTTATTAATGGTGGGCGAAGTAAAGCTACAGACTGAACACCACGTACCCCAAAAGTATATCAGCGTAGGCCGCTCATGACTCATCGCTGCCAAGTCGATAGTTTGCCCTTGGTAATCGGTCAGTTGCAATTGAGGGTTGGCAGGCATGACAGGCTGTCGCCACCAATTGACCACGCTATAGATTACGACAAACATGAGACCATATAACATTATCGTTTTAAGTATCGAAATGATCTTTCGCTTCGGCTGCTTCTTTGCCTTTAGTTCTGTTTGCTCAATATCAGTTGTCATGATATCCGCTTTTTAGTTTGCATATTGTTTTCAGTTATTTTCAAATGATGGCTTATCGTTACTGCTTATCTTATCGTGATTGCCTATATGATCATTGCACAAGGAGTCAACAGTAGATAAAAATAAACGGCTGAAAATCAGCCGTATTATTTATAAAGTCTACTATAAGTGTGCGACGTCAACCTATTATGGCTTTTGTGCTCGGTTTTGTAATGGATCACCAATCAGTACGCTACCTGAATTTTCGCGGCGTTCTGCATCACTCAATTTGCTCGCTGGCACTTTGGCTTTGCGCTTCCATTTTAAACTGAACAAATCGTCACGGCGGTCGATTAAGTTATGTACTGAGCCCTCATGACGAACGTGAGTCAGTTTGTCCAAGTTTACATCAGAGAAGAACACCATCTCCGTGTTGGCAGTGGTTTCTGCCATAATCGCATCATGTGGGAACGCAAAGTCTGACGGTGAAAAAATCGACGACTGAGCGTACTGAATATCCAAACTCTCAACTTGCGGTAAGTTACCCACTGAACCACAAATCATCACATAGCATTCGTTTTCAATAGCGCGGGCTTGCGCGCAGTGGCGAACACGTAGATAGCCGTTCTTGGTATCAGTCCAGAAGGGCACAAACAAGATATCCATGTCATCAAGTGCCATGAGACGTGCAAGCTCAGGGAACTCAACATCGTAGCAAACCAAGATACCGATACGACCCGCATCTGTATCAAACACTTTGACTTCATCGCCACCTTCGATTACCCAAGCGCTGCGCTCATGCGGAGTAATATGAATTTTGCGTTGCTCTTCAACGGTGCCATCGCGGCGACACAGATAGCTGACGTTATATAAAGTATCGTCTTCGTCCAGTAATGGCATCGAACCGGTAATGACGTTGACGTTATAACTGACGGCTAAATGCGAGATTTCATTCTTGAACCACTCGGTATAACCTGCCAAAAATCGAATAGCGATATTTTGATCAGTTTCTTCGCATAAACCCTGTCTCTTATACACATCTCCGAGCCCACGAGACGGACTCCTATCTC
>CAJXUF010000165.1 GCA_913061175.1 uncultured Psychrobacter sp. | reverse complement strand
CTACACACTGCATATCGTCGGCAGCGTCAGATGTGTATAAGAGACAGGTTATAATCCTCTTTTAGTTTGTCTTTATACAAACACAAAATCATTCGTACCATCCCCTGCCTTTTTATTACGATTGATAAGCGCTTCATCGCCTTATCGACCTTTAACTGTATTTGAAATATTATGAGTGAATCATCATTACGCACCGCCGCTATCCCTGTCACTGACCCTGAAGCAGGGTTACGTCTGACTGAGATTTTTTATTCCTTACAAGGTGAGGCAATCACTTCAGGTTTGCCGACGATATTTGTACGTCTAACAGGCTGTCCGCTGCGCTGCGTCTATTGTGATACCGAATATGCTTTTACTGGCGGCGAACGTCAATCATTAGAAACCATCATAGCAACCATCAAAGGTTATCCATGCAAGCGTATTTGTCTGACTGGCGGTGAGCCGTTAGCGCAGCCAAATGCCATTGAATTGATGAAACGTTTGCTGAGCGATGGTTACGAGATATCCCTTGAGACAGCAGGCGCACTCACAGTAGAAGACGTGCCAGCAGCGGTCAGTAAAGTGATGGATCTCAAAACACCCAGCTCAGGCGAAGTCGATAAAAACCTATGGTCAAACCTTGACTATCTCACTCAGCATGACCAAATCAAGTTTGTCATTATGAACCGCGCTGATTACGACTGGGCAAAAGCTAAATTGACTGAGTATAAGCTAAACAAATTGGTCGGTACGGTGTGGTTCTCTCCAATGTTTAACGTCGCAGATGACATCGATGAACAGCTCAGCCCTGAGGTGCCTGTCTTGGCGCGAGAACTGGCAGAATGGATGTTGGCTGATGCCTTGCCAGTTCGTTTTCAATTGCAATTACATAAAATCATTTGGGCAGATGCCAAAGGCAAGTAACTATCAGCAAGTAACAAACAGAAAGTGTGAACACGTTGAGTGCCATGGATAAGGTAGCGGTATGATCAAACTCATTTTATTGGGCTTGCTAGCGGGTGCGTTTTTTAGCTCGACATTTATCTTAAATGAGCTTATGAGTAGCGCAGGCGGACATTGGTTTTGGTCAGCGAGTCTACGCTATGTCTTCATGCTGTTGATTATTACCGCCGTTATTACGATGCAACATGGCTTTGGTCGTGTTAAAGCGCTAATGAAAATTTTTCTTCAGCATTGGGGCTTTTGGTGTATTACTGGCAGTATCGGGTTTGGACTGTTTTACACTGGTATTTGCTATGCTGCAGATCATGTTGCAGGATGGGTGGTAGCGGCTACCTTTATGTTTACCGTCGTCGCCAGTTTGCTTGTGCTATCGGCATTTGGTCAACGTTTTGATAAAAAATTCATCGTATATGCTGTCATTGTCTTTATCGGTGTGGCGCTCGTCAATATCAGTGAAGGTCTGCATGCTGCCTCTATAACTGACGCCGTCCCCATGTCTGACATGCTGCTTTACGGTGCGCTACCTGCTCTTATCGCTGCTTTTAGCTACCCAATTGGTAACCAGCTGGTTTGGCAGGCTTCTCATAATGCTCGCCAGCGCAATACTGAATTACAGAAGGCAGCAGAGTTGAACGCTCAAAAAGCTAGTATTGATATTGATATTAACGAGCAGAGTGAACCACTCATATCCGAAGCTTATGATTTGCCAGCTACGACATATGATGCTACCGACCTCGATAACGTACTGCAAAGTAACAACACTGCGGCAACCTCATCCCTACAAAATCTAATTGCTCGTATTCCTTCTATCGAAACCACGCTACTGCAAAATGCCTTTAACAAAGTGTGGCTAATGACTCTTGGGTGTTTGCCATTTTGGCTGTTTTTGGGCATTATAGTGCGCCCTGACCAGCCCCACCCCTCACAAATAATCAATACGTTGCTCGTTGCTCTATTGGCAGGCGTGGCAGCGACCACTATATTTTTGTATGCGCGCGAGCAAGCTGTTACTTCAAGCGAGGTTGCAGGTGTTGACTCAACCCAAGCCAGTGAGGTTATCTTTGCTTTGATTGGGGGTATATTATTGTTAGATAATGCCATACCTTCGGCGATGGGACTGGTCGGTATAGGGCTGATTATTGTAGGGCTGATATTCTTTGCAAAAGACGGTTAAATGGCACTACAACACTATGCCTATTTCGTCAAATTTATGCATTGAATAACCGCCTAAAAAACACCTATCACTTTGATGATCTCGATTTGGCACTATAACCATGGGTAATGCTTTGATTTTTCCTGATATTCTATTATATTTATTGGACATGGTTGGCATTGTTGCCTGCGCGATTGCAGGGACTTTGCTTGCGCAGCATAAAGGCTTCGATATCGCTGGTTGTATCTTGGTGGCAATGGTCAATGCCATCGGCGGTGGGACATTACGTGATATGGCTCTAGACCGTCATCCTCTATTTTGGATGACTGATCTTAATTACGTGATCGTTATCACGGTGACCTCCCTTATCTTACAAATCTTCTTTCACCTTTATCATAAGATTGATAATGCGTTAAAGCTCTTTGATGCCATCGGGTTGGCCGCTTTTAGTGTCATTGGTTTTAAGGTGGCCTTGACCCTAGACATGTCTCCCCTTATTGCTATTATGATGGGTGTCTGGACTGCCATCATTGGTGGTTTGCTACGTGATATCATCTGTAATGAGATTCCGCTGGTGCTACAGCGTGAGATTTATATTACTGCCAGTATCGCAGGGTCTGTGACCTATTTATGTTTACAGTATTTCGGAGTGGGCGCCAGTCTCAACGAATTTATTATGCTGTTTGTCATCTTTGCAGTACGTATGCTCGCGCTTAGATTCGACTGGCACTTGCCTTCTATTCGTCTCGTGGATTGATTGATTGAGCAAGACTCTGCTGAGATAGCCTTTGTTTAACTGACAATAATTGAAAATAGTGAGAACTGCCCATGTTGGCTATCGTATTGGACCCTACCGTACTGATCACTACTTTTGACCCGCGCTCTTTGATATATTTCTTTGATATGATTGGCATCATCGCCTGTAGCGTCTCAGGCACAATACTTGCCAAGCACAAAAACTTCGATGTCTTCGGCTGTCTACTCGTGTCTATTGTCACTGCTATCGGCGGCGGTACGGTACGTGATGTCATTCTTGATCGCCATCCGTTATTTTGGATGGTAGATATGAGCTATCTGACCCTTATTACGATTTCATCACTAGCGATGCAGATATTTTTTCATCCAAATTCAAGACGAGTGGATAAGTTCCTCAAACTTTCTGACACCATTGGTCTGTCAGCATTTACGCTGATCGGTATCAAAGTTGCTGATAGTATGGGCGCCAATGTACCTGTAGCGCTATTATTAGGTGTGATTACCATCGTGGTTGGTGGCATCATTCGCGATATGATTTGCAATGAGATTCCATTGGTACTGCAGCAAGAGATTTATATTACGGCAGCGTTGACAGGTGGTGTGCTGTATTTTGCTCTAAAGAACTTAGGCGTGACAGATTGGGTAGCTGACATCTCTACGATGAGTACGATTTTTACTTTGCGGATGCTGGCTATTCGTTACGATTGGCAGTTCCCCACACTAGAGTGGAAATACTGACACTAGGGCGTGTCTTCATTTCAAAAATACGAACGCGCCCATATTTGAGCGCGTTTAGTATTATCGGTTTAATATTGCTACTTTAGCCGTGCTCTACCACAGCCAAATCTTTGACCATCAGCTGTAAGCTTTGCTTGCCATTCCATTCATTGATATCTAGCTGAAATAACAAATGGACTTGCTTAGCACGGTAATCCCACGCGTCATTATCGAAGTTAAAGCAAATTGCCTCTATCGGATATTGAACGTCTGGATAGCGCAGCGATAACTTAAGATGTTTATCTTTTAAAATCTTGAAGCTCAATACCTCAAACACACCGTCAAATATCGGTGGCGCAAATCCATGACCCCAGATACTGGCATCGGCTAAATGCTCGGCAAACCATAAGCTAAAATCGCTTGCTTGCAAAGGTCCATCGGTGAATTTTTGCTCTGCAAATACCTCATCATCCATCTGAGCCATCACTTCATTAAAAGCTGTGACAAATGCCTCAAAGTTACGACGTTTGAGGGTCAGACCTGCGGCCATCGCATGCCCGCCGAAATGACTGATTAAGTCAGGATGACGCTCAGCAACTTGCTCAATCGCATCACGAATATGTACGCCAGCGATAGAACGTGCAGAGCCTTTAATGGCGCTATTTTCATCTGTTTGTTCAGTGTCTGCTGGCGCAAAAACGATACTGGGTAAATAATGGCTTTCTTTTAAGCGACCAGCGACAATGCCAATGACTCCTTGATGCCAGTCATCTTGGTATAGAATAATACTACGCGCACCTGTATTGTTTGCTTTAGCAGTAGAAACAGCTTGAGTAATTGTGTCATCGTTACTGGCATTATCATCGCCTTCACCACTCACACTATCGTCGCTATTATCTTCACGAGCCAGTGCTTGTACGATACTATCAGCTTGCGCACGCATCTCGCCCTCTACATGACGACGCGTACGGTTCAACTGTTCAAGCTCTTGTGCCAAACGTTGCGCGGTACTCCAGTCTTCAGTCAATAAGCACTCGATACCGATGCGCATATTATCCATACGCCCAGCAGCATTGATACGTGGGCCTAATACAAAACCGAAATCCTGCGCATGAAGCTGCTTGGGATCACGACCCGCTTGCTCAAGCAATGCCAATATTCCCATACAGCAGCGGCCTTGACGAATAGCTGATAATCCGTGATGTACCAAAATGCGGTTGTTTTTATCCAGTACCCCAACATCTGCAATCGTCCCAAGTGCGACCAAATCCAAATATTGGCTAACCTGTACCGTAGACTTGCCAGCTTCGCGGCGCAGCTTTGCTAAGCGTCCGAGCACATAGAACGCAACTCCAACTCCAACCAGTGCTTTACTAGCAAAGTTACAACCTAGCTGATTGGGATTGACTACCGCTTCAGCAGGTGGCGTCTCTTTGGTCGTGAGATGATGGTCAGTAATAATCACCGTGATACCATCAGCTTGGGCGCGTGCCACCCCTTCATGACTTGAGATACCATTATCAACCGTCACTATCATATCTGGCTGAAAAGTCTCAATACCTAACTCGACAATCTCTGGCGTCAGGCCATAACCGTACTTAAAACGATCTGGTACTAGGAAATCAACGACCGCACCCATCTTTGTGAGCGCGCGCATCATTAAGGCTGTACTGGTGGCACCGTCACAGTCGAAGTCACCAACGATCAAGATACGCTGACGCTCATCAATCGCCACATCTAATAAGCGCACGGCTTCAGTGACACCGTGCAGGGCCTCAGCAGGCAATAGACCTGACAGGCTAGTCTCCAGCTCATCAGGCGCAGTGATACCTCGCCCTGCATACAGACGGGCAAGCGTGAATGATTGAGCGGCAAATGGTTGCAGCGCGGCGGGCAACTCGTCGATGCGAGTGCTGGTATAACGGGGGGTTAAATTTAGCATGAGGGTATTCTACTGGCTTTAGCAGAGGCTCACAATGACAATTTATACTACCTCTGTATATCATTAGGCATTGTGCAACCTGATGAATAATGCCTGTAAATTAGCAGTAATTGAGACTGCCATTTTTATAGCTCATGTAAACTGCCTTCATTTAATCACTTACAAAAAAGGTGCACAGTGTGAGTAATTTCATTCATTTTGCTACAAAGCAATGATTGTAAGCCACGCATAAATCCATAAAATAGTAAGCAACTGAAAAATTTGTTATCTATTGAACTTTTTATCATTTATATTTTAATTATTTATAAGGACACTTTATGAAAACCACGCCACTTGCTGAAAAACTTCCAAATACGATCGACCCTAACCTAGACCTTGATAAGGTTAAAAAAGAATGTCAGGGAATGGTAAAAAGACGCGCTAGAGTTTCTGCTGGTGTAGCAGTTGTTCCAGTACCATTTTTTGATGTGGCAGTTGACGCGGGCATGTTGACGCAGTTAATTCCAGAGATTAGTGAGCGTTTTGGTCTCATTGAAGACCGTCAGTCAGCTATTAATTTGGAATCTCGCGAAGTGCATTGGAGCGCAGTAAAAGACCGTACCGTAGATTTCGCTGGACTTATGGCAACACGTGGTATCGTCAAAAAAACTATCCAGGGCTTTGGTGGCCGTATCGCTGCCAAACAAGTGACCAAGTTTATCCCACTTGGCGGCCAATTAGTTGCTGCAACGATGGGCTATACGATTTTTAAGAAAATTGCTAATGACCATATCAACGAATGCTATAAGTTAGCAAAAGATATTCAGCAAAAAGAACACGGCAAAAACGTATAAATAAGCCGAATAGCTTAGTCTATATCAAGCCAGTTAAGTAATTACTTAGCTGGCTTTTTTGTGGTTTATACAGATAGCTCATAGAGTTCTAAAATAATATGCGCCTGTGGTTAATGATGTCATTGCTAGGTTTTACTGATAATATACAGCTTTATTTATGACAGACACTTTAAAGGACTAACTTATGAAAAAAATCTTGGCTTCAACGATGATGCTAGCTACTTTTGCCTTGGTGGGATGTACCACAACAGGTGCTACAAACAACGGTACAGGTACAGCAATCGGTACCGCAAATGAGATCGGCATGAATGTTTTTAGAGCTGCTATCGACAACCAATGCCGTAGCCAAATTGAAAAACAAAACGCGTGGCGTGTTGCAAGCGTCGCCATGACAGAAGCACAGCAAGAATCTGTTAAAACCAATGTTTGTGGCTGTGTCAGTGAGCAAGCACCGCAGCAAGTGACGATTGTTGAGCTGGGCAATGCCGCGATTGACTCTCAGTACCGTACTCAGTTGGTCGCACAAGTCGTCGCTAAGTCTCTACAGAGCTGCTATACAAGCTTTGTTCAATAGAACAATCAAATTATTCATTAGGGCGTGTCCTCAATTCAATCGATAGTTATCTAAATGGGTTAAAAATGGCTAA
>CAJXUF010000164.1 GCA_913061175.1 uncultured Psychrobacter sp. | reverse complement strand
ACGAGATAGGAGTCCGTCTCGTGGGCTCGGAGATGTGTATAAGAGACAGGTGTCGGGGTGAAGCTCGATCCTTTTCCCTCAGCGATTATTGCGTTCTCACTGAACATCGGTGCGTATGCATCGGAGACAGTGCGTGCTTCGATTTTGTCGATACCAAAAGGACAGTGGGAAGCAGGCTCGACGGTTGGCTTGACGTATCTACAGACTTTTCGTCATGTGATTTTACCGCAGGCGCTTCGAGTGTCAGTGCCGCCATTGTCTAATACCTTTATCAGTCTGGTAAAAGATACCTCACTTGCTTCACTGGTACTGGTCACTGAGCTGTTCAAACAAGCGCAGATTATCACAGCTCGTAACTATGAGTTTATGTTGGTCTATACCGAAGCCGCGATTATCTACTGGGGTATCTGTCTGTTTTTGACCTTTATCCAAGGCAAGCTTGAAACTAGACTAGATCGTTATGTAGCAAAATAAGCTACGTAGTAAAATAAATTATGGCTTAATAGACACGCCCTAGCACAACAGGAATTTTTATGATCAAAGTCACTAATATTCATAAAGCTTTCGGTGGCAATCAGGTGCTAAAAGGCATCGACTTGACCATTAATAAAGGCAAAGTGGTCGTAATATTAGGACCTTCAGGATCGGGTAAAACCACCTTTTTGCGTTGCTTAAATGCGCTAGAGATTCCTGACCAAGGTATGATTGCTTTTGATGACGATAGCTTGAGCGTCGACTTTGCGACTAAGCCAAGCAAAAAAACGCTACTAGCCTTACAGCGTAAGTCAGGTATGGTATTTCAGTCTTATAATTTGTTTCCACATAAGACAGCCATAGAAAACTTGATGCTTGGGCCTACAGTGGTACAAGGGCAGAGCAAAGCGCAAGCCCGTGAGCAGGCATTGGTACTACTTGAGAAAGTTGGACTGTCGGACAAAGCGGATCTCTATCCTTTCCAGCTATCTGGTGGTCAGCAGCAGCGTATTGGTATTGCCCGCGCGCTTGCTATTGAGCCGTCATTGTTGCTGTTTGATGAGCCAACCTCTGCGCTTGATCCAGAGTTGGTACAGGATGTGCTTGAGACGATGAAACAGCTCGCCTCTGAAGGTTGGACGATGGTCGTAGTAACTCACGAAATCAACTTTGCACGCGACGTTGCCGATCATGTTGTACTGATTGAGGATGGTCATGTGGTCGAAGAAGGCAGTGCCAAGCAGCTGTTTGAGGATTCAAAGCATCCTCGTACACAGGCATTTCTGCAACGTATTGAGCAGTAAAGACGTTTATTTTTACATAAGTGATGAAACAAAAAAGCCCCAATCATGATGCCATGGTTGGGGCTTTTTTTATCGCAATAAATAGGACGTATTTCAAATAATAGACAGTAAGCTATATTTTTTGTCGTTGTTTTAACCAGCGAGGTACACGAGTAGCAGTACCGTTCAACACAGCATTTAATAAAGCCGCCAGCAAAATAAGCGCCACGCCCAGATATTGAATCCAAGACAAAGATTGATGCAGTAACAGCATCGCGAGCGCAATCGCAGTCAATGGCTCGAAAATCGTAAATACCGATGCACGAGTGGCGGGCAGCTTTTCCAATGCCTTCATATATAGCCCAAATGGCACGACGGTTCCCAGCAGTGATAATCCCAAAACATAACCCCAAGTCATCAAGGGCAGATCTAATAGCTGCTCATAAGTGTTATAGGTTTCAGGCAAGAGCAGTAGTACGCCAGCACTAATGATAATGGAAGTGAAAAACACCAGAGGGGCAGGGTGAGCATAATGCATCGCGCGCTTGCCCAATACGCCATATAACGAATAACACATCCCTGCTGATAGACCGAGTAAAATCCCCCAGTTAACTTTTGCTTGTTCACCTAACATCGTTAAGCCAACACCAAATACTGCCATTAGTGCTAGCAAAACTGATTTACGAGTGATGGACTCGCTCAGTAAGAATTTTGAGAATAACAAGCTAAACACAGGCGCGGTATAGAGTAAGGCCACGGCAGGGCCAGCACCGACATAACTGACTGCAAAAAAATAGCAGACCGACATGCCAAGGACGCCTATCAACGACTGCATCGCCAGTCCAAGCCACTGTTTTGGTTGTAATTTGATAAGGTGTGGCCACAATTTTGGTACCATGGCTAAGATGATAAAGGCCGCCGTGACAATGCGTAATATCGTTACCTGCCAACCACTAAATCCAATTTGGTTTAGGTAAGTCGAGAATATACCCAACGTGCCCCAGCAAATAGCAGCCGTGATGATTAGGATGGTGCCTAGCCATGATTGATGCGAGTGGGTCGTCATTCCGTTGTCGATGTTTGCCATACTGTTTTCTTCTTACGATCTAAGTGACACAAGATATTGTAAGATTGCTATTGATACAATCTCTCCAAGCAATACTGAAATAAGAAAAGACAACCTGATTAAAGGCTGTCTTTTGTTTATTCTTTTGAGTCTATCACTAAAAGATAATAAATGACTACTAGGGCATGTGCTAAATTTAGTCAATAGTTATTTAAACGGCTAAAAAATGGCTAGCGTTTGCTAAATAACCTAAACAATATCGAATCATTAACTCATATCATATTCTTGTTCGCATCACTTTTTTATTTCTACAGTCTCTGTTAATCAATCCATAAAAAGAATGTTTGCTCTTGGAGAGCATTTCGCTGAATAAAGCACACTTTTTCCACTTGGGTTCTTGGTAGATGATCCGTATCAGCTCCGCAATTTTGTGAGCGCTGTTTTATCCACTGAGTCTGTTCTTTTTTAAGGTCAGCCGCCATATCCTCACCGTACAAGCGTCTGACTTCATTTCGCGTTACTCTGTAGCTTTCATTCAATGCTTTATCAGACGTATTATATATCTGATCAATCAGAGCAGCTTGTGATGCTAATGGCAGATAAGTCGCGTTTTCTTTGTAGGTGGCACTATAGGTATCGACTGTCCATTTACTTGTTATAGATATTTCATGGTTCGATGTATCTATAAATCCATCAAAATCTTCGCCCTCAAAGGTATAACCCTGAAATCGACACGGGGTCGCGCCATCCTTACATAAGCTATGCTTGGTTTCCGCAGAGTAGTATTTAACAGCATAGGGCGACTTACTAGGTCCTTGTGTTGTTTGCAATAGCCGTCCTAAATCGGGAGCGACTAGCAGCATATTGTTGCAAGTGACGCTTCCTTCTGCACAGCTCTCATAAAGGTTGAGACGTTGACCTTGGATGTCCATGCCCATTGTAAAGTTTGCCTGTACAGGTGCTACAGCCGAACTGACAGAGGTCACTAGCATTAGGCTCAAGAGCAACGCAGTACGTCTGAGTAAGTTGGATGTATTTAGGCTTGAGCTAGACATGGAGACGGACATATAGGTTTATACCTGCAGCAAGAAGTTACTCAGCAATCGCTTAGCGCCTTCAGTGGCAAATGACTCAGGATGAAACTGTACGCCTTGAATTGAGTACTCTTTGTGCGCCAGTCCCATAATTTCATCACCAGTCAATGCTGACTCAGCAAAGCTCAATTCAGCATGGCTGTCATTGGCGACTACCGAGGTAATCGTCAGACAGCTTGGTATGGTGTCGGCTTTTACCACCAGTGAGTGATAGCGCATGATCTCAAGCTCTTGTGGTAAACCTTGATAGATACCTGAGTTATCATGGCGAATTGATGAGACCTTGCCATGCATCGGCACACTGGCGCGTACCACATCACCGCCAAACACATGAGCAATGCCTTGCATACCCAAGCAGACACCTAGTAGTGGTACAGTTTTGCCTAGTGTCTCGATGACCTCGCTACAGATACCAAAGTACGCCGGATCGTCAGGGGAGCCAGGGCCAGGCGAAATGATAATTCTATCAAGATTCATCGCTTCTACATCTGCTAAGGTTATTTCGTTATTGCGTTTAACGATTACGCTGGCTTCTTTATCACTGTCTAAGGTTTGCAAAATCTCACCCACGTATTGGTAGAGATTGAAGGTAAACGAGTCGTAGTTATCGATAATTAAAACATTCATGGGTCATAAACTCTTTTGTAAAAATAGTGCTAGGTAAAATATGGTCAATTTATGCGGTATGTTTGGCTTCAATTATGATTGCATAAAGCTATCTAACACGACTTTCATCGCCGACAGTTTACGCTGAATCTCTAAGTATTCATCTGCTGGGTTGGAGTCGTAAACGTTACCACCACAAGTTTGAGCGTAGGCAGACTCGCCATTGATAAAGAGGCTGCGAATTGGAATGGCAAAGATACAATCACCATTAAAATTGAACGAGCCTAATGCACCACCGTAAGCACCGCGACCATCCGGCTCTAGCTCATTAATCACTTTAATGGCTTCTACTTTAGGTGCGCCTGATAGCGTCCCAGCAGGGAAATTGCTAGCAAGGGCACTAAACATATCTTCGTTAGGATGCAGGATACCAACGATCTCAGAAGAAATATGCTGCACGTGAGAGAAGCGTTTGATATCCATCAAGCTACGGACTTTTACCGTACCAAATCGTGCCACACGGCCAATATCATTGCGATGCAAATCGACTAGCATATTGTGCTCGGCAATCTCTTTGGCATCGTTGAGCAAGGCGCGGGCAAGCTGACGATCCTCTATCACATCGACGCCGCGTTTGGCAGTGCCTGCGAGTGGATAAGTTTCCATTTCACTCTGACGCAAGCGGAATAGCAGCTCAGGAGAAGCGCCAATGATGCACTGCTGCGCAAATTTCATAAAGTACATATGCGGCGATGGGTTAACGGCACGCAGCTTTTCATAAATCGGCATCTTGTCACCGGCAATACGATATTTGGACTTAAAGCCGACCTCGCACTGAAAAATACGCCCAGCGATGATGTCTTCTTTAACTTGCATGACGACATTGGCATGCTCTTCTTGGCTCATACCATCACCTAAAAATTCCACTTTAGGCGCTTCATAGCTAGGCGTTGGCTCATCGAGTAGGGCTTTGATTTGCTCGATGCGGTTTTCTTGCTGAGCAGTTGGGTAATAAAAGTAAAAGATTTCCCCAGTCATCTTATCCAGCGTCAATCCATCTAAATACACGCCAAACTTAAATGGCTCAAAGTCTTCACTGGCTTTTGCATTGAGGCTAGGTTCAAAGAAGTTCACGCAGTCATAACCCAAATACCCGACCAGACCACCACTTTGATCGCGAGCAATAACATGCTGCGGTGTTATCTCGCGCAGTAGCTGATAAGGATTGTCGGTTTGATAATGGCTTGTCTCAGCAGTTTTATTATCGGTAATCGCAAGCGTGTTGCGGTCTAATGCGGCGATAGTCGTCACAGGGTCAAAGCCAATCGCATGATGGCGCGAGATATGGCTGTCTTCACCCAATGATTCGAGTAAATAGCAGGTATCAAATGCACTTTCAATACGTTTGAATAATGCAAAAAAATCGATATCTTGCGTCAGTTTGATACGTTGTGGTTTGCTCGGGATATCGATAGGAGCAGGCGTGGTCTGTGTGCAAGTACTAGAGGTCATAACAAAGTCCGAAATGGTTCAAATATGTGTTGATTAATGAGTGTCGATTAATAAGTATAAGTTTCGTCAGTAAAAAGCTAGATAGTATCGTTGTCAGAGGCTAAGAGCAGTCTCTATGAGTAGCCAGTAACGCGCTGACATCATGGCTTTGCTTGGCCTTGGCACCGCGAGAGACAGTGGCGATACCAACACCTAATTGCTCAGAGATATCACGCTGGGTGATGCCGCGATCTAGCAAGTCAAAAATGCGAATACGATTGGCGATGTCATGCTGTTCTTTATCCGTCAGCAGGGCACTGAGCAGCTTTTCGATATCTGCGCTATCAGTACAGTTGGTCAAATGTTTCACTAAGCTCTGATAAGGATCGGTAGTCATAATAGGTAATCTTAGCCAAAGAAAATAGATAGGTCGCTTGTTGAGCGATTTTTCGCTGAGAACTATCTTGTTTCAGTATTCTAGTACAGTAGTACAAGAAAAACAAGTCATGAGCTAAGTTAATAACAGACTGCTATAAACGTGATGAGTTCCTATGCTTGACTACATATAGCCTTAATACATAGCTAGAATTATATTGAATGATTATTTTATAACCAGTATTGAAGCATTTTTGTGCTCTCTCAGCATATTCAGAGTTAAAATTGAGGATTTATTATATTAATTATTGCCAAAGTGTTAATACTTCGTTATTATGCCTCTCATTATTTAAACGCTAATCATTATCATTAACATTAATCATGTTATTCGCACGATGAGTTTAAGCGTTTTCAATATATTCCATCTTCTGGTAGGCACTATTTTAAGGGTTGTTTGACGACAGCCTTTAAAAATAATTCTAAAAATTCTAATTTCTGACAGTAAACAAAGTGAGTAAATGTGTTATGCGCGAAGTAAAGTTATCTAGTCAATTGACAGTATTGTCTATCGGTGTCGCCACTGTATTGTGGACGCAAGCTGCCAGCGCTGCAACGGCAGCAGATATGCCAAACACGACATTACAGACTATCACTGTAACAGCAAATAGCTCAGTACGTGACGCTGTACAAGAAGACTCTGTCTACATAGATGACTACACCCCAGCTGCACAAGCCAGCCATTTGAGCGATTTTCTGGACGTTGTGCCAGGGGTAAGCGTGGGTGGTACCTCATCGGTCAACCAACGTATTCGTGTACGTGGTCTTGATGATACCAATCTAAAAGTCACGATTGATGGCGCACGTCAAGAAGGCGCGTTGTTCTACCATATGGGTGACGTCACTATTGATCCAGATCTGCTAAAACAAGCAGAAGTATCAGTGGGCAATAACTCAGTGACGCTAGGCAATGATGCTATCGGCGGTGCGGTTGCTTTTGAGACAGTCGACGCGGCAGATTTACTCAAGCCAGGTCAAAAGGTAGGTGCTAAGCTGCATACAGGTTATGCTAGCAACAATGATGAACTGCTAACTTCTGCCACTGTGTATGGTGCGCCAACAGAAAATCTGTCTCTTATACACATCTGACGCTGCCGACGATATGCAGTGTGTAGATC
>CAJXUF010000163.1 GCA_913061175.1 uncultured Psychrobacter sp. | reverse complement strand
AGAGACAGGGCCAAATAATTCGTGGTACGTTTGGAACTCTAGTTGGGAAAGAGGTCGGTACTATCTATTTCTCTGCCAAAATATCGCAGGCAGGTGCTACTGTAACGCCATAAATAGATTAGTGGCTCTTTTTATAGGAGTTTTCTTAGTAAAGCGCTAGGAAAACTCCGCTGCCCAAACCTTATCAGCCAAGCTTAAGATCACTTTGTTTTTTTTCACAAGTAGGATTACCGATTATGCGTCAAGTTGTATCTTCGTCTCGTAACCCTAGCTATCGCGCAAGTGCACTGACTGCGCTAGCTGCTTCGATCCTACTTATGCAAACAAACACTACCCATGCCGAAACTGGCAAGGGTGTTACGACTATTAATAATATTGCACAAATTGACTATAGTATTGAGTCAACTCAACAAAGTGGTACATCAAATCAAGTTAGTTTTAAATCTCTTTCTCTACCACTATACGATGTTAGTCTTACACAGCCCTCACTACAGACCATCTCGCGTGGTAAAACTGTTGAATGGGTAAATATTTTATCTAATAATGGTACGTATGACGAAACCATCGCTTTGAGTTATGACTACTCAAGTACTCTATCTAACTTCAAAGTTTATCAAGACATTAATAAAAATGGTCTTATTGATGACAACGAACTGGCGCTTACCGACCCAAGCCAAATAAAAATTGGTCAAGGCGAGAGTATTCAGCTTATTATCCAAGCCCTTCTTGATTCTGATGTCAATGATGGCGACATTGCTGATATAAAAATTGGTGCAATAGTTGTCAATGATGAGTCAGTGACGGCATCTGCAACTGATCGTCTGATCGTCGTAGAACCTAGTATTAAATTTACCAATGCAGATTTCAATGATACTGCTGGAACTTCTCAAGTCGGCGAAAAAGTCTACGTGAAAGCCAGTTATGCACAATGTAATGTACAACCTGAAAAACCTGATCAAGTATGGGTGACCATCAAATCTCCAAAAACTGGAGACAGTTATTCATTAAAAGCTGTAGAAACAGGCAATAATACGGGCAAATATCACTTATCAGCATCGACTCAAAACAATGCCAACGCTATCGATGATGAGATTATTCAAACACTAGAAGGTGATGATTTAGTTGTAAGTTTAGATGCCTGTATTGCACCGTCAGTAGACTTAAACGAACAACCAAATCAGTCTGATTTAGACTATATTACTGGCAATATTAGTAGCAATGTCGCTATTATAGATAACTCATCTACTTTAAAAGTTGAAAAAGAAGGTGATGTAAAAGCCGCAGAGTTTGGTGATTATGTCAATTACACAATCAAAGTCACTAACGATGGCAAAGTACCAGTTTACAATGTTGAATTAAAAGATGCACTTCCACGCGGTTTCGATTATGTCGATAATAGTGTCCGTGTTAGCCCGAGTTCTGATCTCAATATCAATCAAGCACAAACGACTGAGTTTAAGGCAGAAGGCAAATATCAAGTACTAAACTTAGGTACTCTCACTGCAGGCGAAACTAAAAACATTACTTATCGGGTACTTATCGGATCATCAGCATTAGGTGGGGATGGCATCAACCGCGCAACTGCCCATGGCCGTGACGAAAACAACAACACCTTAGCTTCATTGGAAGCGCAGTGGCCTATCGAAGTAAGCCGCGGCGTTATGAATACTGATGGTATTATCGTCGGTAAGGTCTATCATGATATCAATCGCGATGGTATTCAGCAAAAAGAAGACGGCGAGCTTGGTGTCGCTGGTGTACGTATCTACATGGAGAACGGCAATTTCATCGTAACTGATCCTGAAGGTAAATATAACTTCTACGGTATCAGCGCCAAAACACACGTACTAAAGGTCGATCGTACTACTATTCCCAGAGCAACTGAGCTGGTTACCCAAAGCAATCGCAATGCTGGTGATGCCGGTAGTCGTTTTGTTGATTTGAAATACGGCGAATTGCATCGTGCAGACTTTGCAATTGTTAGTGGTATGGCTGATAGTACTGAACGCTTAAATCAAGAGTTGGTTACCCGTAGCAAAAGCCTTAGCGCAAAGAATAATGCTCTTGAGCAAGCGGTGAAAACTGAGCTGACTTTAGAGCCTGATTATAATACCGACACTACCGATAATGTAGATGCTAGTGGCTGTAATATTAATGGCGACTTAGATATCGGCAACAACTGTGATTCAGCTATCGTTAATGACATGGTCAATCTAGCAGATGACCGTATTGATATGACGGTAACCACTGTTGCCCCGCCAGTAGAAAAAGAGCTCGAAGAATACTTAAAAGAAGTGGCTAATAACGATGTTACCTTCATTAACTTAAATGAAGGTCAGCAGCTTAGCACGTATAAACAAATGGTCCAGGTTCAAGCACCACTAGGCTCAACTTTTACCTTGTATGCCAATGGCAAACCTGTACCAGAACAAAAGATCGGTAAAACTGCCGAGCAGAAAAAGCAGAGTGTTGTAGCCTTTGATTATTATGCCGTTGACTTACAACGTGGTAAAAACTCCTTGCGCGGTGTCGCAACGGACATAAATGGTAAAGTGATCTCTGAGCAGACGATTAAGGTATTAACCCCTGATAGCCTACAAGCTATCGACTATCGAACTCAGGAAAATCTAGTACCAGCAGATGGTATTAGTCAGTATCAAGTGGTTATTAGTCTAAAAGATCGTGATGGTCGTCCATATATTGCATCAACTCCGATTACTATCGATACCAATATTGGTCGTATTAACCTTAATGACAGCAGTAAAGACCAATCTGGTACTCAAGTAATCGTATCCGGTGGTGAGCTACTAATACCCGTAACTGCACCTAGCGTACCAGGTAAGGGCGAGCTAGTAATTGACACTGGTAGCAGCAAACAAATCATTCCATTACAGTTCACCGCTCAACTACGTCCACTACTTGCTATTGGTATTGTAGAAGGTGCTATTTCACTAAAAGACTTTGATGGTAGCAGCATTACCGATGCTCAAGGTGCATTTGAGCAAGAGCTAAATGACTTTGCTGGTAATGATGATTACACAGCTTCTGGTCGTGCCGCAATGTTCCTAAAAGGAAAAGTGCGCGGTGACTACCTGCTAACGCTTGCTTATGATAGTGATAAAAAAGGCGAGCGTTTGTTCCGTGATATCGAGCCGGGCGAATACTATCCTGTCTATGGCGACTCATCAGCTAAAGGCTTTGATGCTCAGTCTACTAGCAAGCTTTACGTGCGCCTTGATAAAGGTCGTTCGTTCGCTATGTATGGTGATTTGAAAACTCAGATTGCTGGTGACGAAGGTATCAAGCTTGGTCAATACAACCGTACATTAACTGGTCTAAAAGCTCAATTTGAAGATAGCAATACTCGTGTTACTGCCTTTTTAGCAGAAACCAGTACTAGCCAACGTGTAAATGAGACTCGCGGTTTAGGCATTTCAGGCCCATATCCATTGGCTGAGAACTTCGATGCGGTATTAGAAAACTCTGAAACAGTTGAAGTTATTACTCGTGATGCCAACAACCCTGGGCTTATTATCAATCGTGAGACGCTTACTCGCTTTGCTGATTATGAGATTAACCCTATCAGCCGCAGCTTATTCTTGACGGCACCGATTGCTAGTCAGGATATCGAAGGCAATCCTATCTATATCCGTGTCACTGTCGAAGTTGATGAAGGTGGTGAGGATTACTTCGTTGGTGGTATTGCCGCGAAACAGCAACTAACGGATAAAGTCGCCATCGGTGGTAGCTATGTGAATAGCGATGACCCATTGAATAAAGAAGAGTTAGCTAGTGTTAATAGTGTTGTTAAATTCAATGATAAGCTAAAGCTAGTCGCTGAATATGCGATGAACAAAGCTGAGAACCCAAATTTTCAGTCAAGCAATCAAATCAACGCGACAGAATTGACTGATAGTGACGTTGAAGGTAACGCATTACGTATTGAGCTTGATTTTGATAATAAGAAAAATACGCGAGCTAAAGCTTATTATAATGATGCTGATGAAGGTTTTGTCACTGGTGCATCACCGCTTACCGCTGGACGTACTGAATCTGGTGTAGAGGTTACTCATACTCTAAATGATAAGAAAACTGCTCTTAAGTTAGAAGGTATACGCACAGAAGAGCATACTACTGACGCTAGCCGCGAAGGCGTGCAGGCAAGCGTTGAGCATCGTTTAAGCGAAAACATCGTTGGTGAAATTGGGGTTCGTTATTACAAACAAGACGCGACTGCTGCCTCACGTAATACTCAAGCCGCGACAGACGTTGTAGATATTACAGACGACACTTTGTTTAATGATGACATTATCAATCAGTCAGCGTTGAGCAGCGTTAGTAACGCTGAAGAAGATATTGAAGGTACGACTGTTCGTGCTCGTGTTACCTCTCGTCTACCTAAGTTGAATAACAGCTTGGTATTTGCAGAGTATGAGCAAGATATCGAAAACAGCTCACGTAATGCAACTTCTATCGGTGGTGAGACACCACTCGGAAATCTAGGTCGACTATACGCACGTCATGATTTGATTAATAGCCTATCTGGTACTTATGGTCTTGATGATACAGATGAGCGTCAACGTACCACTGTTGGTTTTGATGCCACTTACATGAAAGATGGTAAGGTTTATAGCGAATACCGCATGCGTGACGCCATCAGTGCACGTGAGGCAGAAGCAGCTATTGGTCTAAAAAACAAGTGGTATGTTCAAGAAGGTTTAACCTTAAACACTTTATTTGAGCGTGTTGAATCTCTGGAAGGTGAAGAAAGTAACACTGCAACAGCGGCAGGTATCGGTGTTGAATATCTTGCCAAAGAGAATTATAAGGCATCGGGACGTTTTGAAAAACGTTGGGGCGAAACAAGTGATACGCTACTTGGTAGTGCTGGTATCGCCTATCGCTATACTGATGAGGTTACCTTCTTAGCCAAAGACATCTATTCACGCACTGACTATAGTGATGGTGATCGCACTATCAATCGTTTTCAGCTAGGTGCTGCGTATCGTGACTACGACAGCAATCAGCTAGATATGCTTGCAAAGCTCGAATATCGTTTGGATGACAACAACACTGGTGACGATGCTTATCAAAAAAATACGACCGTTTGGTCATGGAATGGCAATTACCATCCCACACGTCCGCTGACATTGTCTGGTCGTTATGCAGGTAAGTATACAGAGTATCAAGCAGATGGATTGACCAGTGATAACACGGCTCATGCAGTCTACGGCCGTGGCCTTTATGACATCAGTGAACGATGGGATGTTGGCTTGCAAGCGGGAACTTACTGGAATGAGCAAGCGAATGATTTGGCCTATATGCTTGGTGCAGAAGTGGGCTATAGCCCAATGACCAATCTTTGGTTGTCACTTGGTTATAACTTCATGGGCTTTGAAGATGAAGATATTGCTTATGACGACAGTACTCAAGAAGGCGCTTACTTTAGACTACGCTTTAAGTTTGATGAAGACTTATTCAAACGCGAAGATCCTCGCAAAAATAAACGCCTAAACAGCAACTCTGCATTTTAGGGCGTGTTCTCATTCTAAAAATGGACTCATTTTTGCCAAACGAGGACACACTCTAACATAAGGTTTACACCATGTTTGATTCAGCCATCAAAGCAGCACCTTTCAAGCGCTCAGTATACGTTACACTATCAGCTTTATTCTCGTTAACCTTTATGCAGCCAGCTTTAGCTAAGAGTGAGACTATCCAAGTGGCTAACTCAACTAGCATGGCTAAATACTGCCGTGATGATAGGCAGAGCCAAGCACACTCTTATAGATATCAAAGCGAACAGCAGCGCCTATTAAATTGTATGGTCACGCAATTGAAACCTTATCAACAAAAAGACAAGACAGCCGCTCAACAGTATTTCGCATATAAAGCGCAAGCTTGGTTGAACTATGCTATTCATCAAGACAGTATGAATAGCCGCTCATCTGCGGGTCAAGTTGCGTTAGAAATGGCAGAGCCTATATTGCAAGCGCTAGATAATGACACGGTACAGGACTTGGGCTTGCATCAAGATATTCCGTCTACCTCTGCCTTAATGCGTCCTGACCTGTGGGCAACTTTAAGCGCGCTTAAAGACGGTGATGGCATAGCGTCAGCACCACGTGAGATGGCTTTTAGTGAAGTAGCTTTAATTTGGGCAGCAACCAATCAATGTGCGCGAGGCTGGCGCGAATCTGGTATGCATTTTCGCATGGCTGATCGCTGGCTTGAACAAGCTCGCGAAGCTTACGTCAATGCCAATAACTCACAGACCCATGTAGCGCTAGAGAAGTCAATAGTCAGTTATCATAAGCAGTACTCGCCTTTAGACGCGAGCGATGATACTTGCCGTGGACAAGATTTGACATCTAACCGTTAGAATAGTCACTGTTTTATTAAAAATATTAACCTCTATTACTTCCAATCTTATACTAAAAATTAGACGCGAAAAAGCCGACATATTTGTCGGCTTTTTTATGTTTAAAGTGAGCTAAATTAGCGGTTTTTACGGGGTAACTTTTCTGGTAGGTAACAACGTAAATAAGCAATAAATGCTGTATTTGCTTCTTGGATATACTCTTCAGTAATACTCTGATGACGGCGATAAGACAACGTAAAGATAGCATTTACGATGCTATAAGCAATCAACAAGGTATCTTGGATATCATGGAAGTTTGGCATCTCATAACGCTCTGACAAACGCTTATAGACCAGATCAACGATTTGATGATCCATGTCTTCACCAAAGCTGTCACCTTCGAAATCAGGTGTATTGGTGTCATAGATAAGCTTGGCTTTTGTCTCATCGTTATGGAATATCGTAATACAATGATCGATAAGCGCCGTTAAATACCCTTGCCATCTGTCATAGTTGCCAATATCGACCGTCTCTACCATCTCTAATATTTCAATCGCATTCAAAAAACGTAATGCTAAAAATATTGCTTCAATATTGGGGAAAAAATGGTAAGCAGACGCTCTTGGTATGCCCGCTTCTTCACATACAGCCGCTAACGTAATATCGTTAATCTGTCTCTTATACACATCTCCGAGCCCACGAGACGGACTCCTATCTCGT
>CAJXUF010000162.1 GCA_913061175.1 uncultured Psychrobacter sp. | reverse complement strand
TCTACACACTGCATATCGTCGGCAGCGTCAGATGTGTATAAGAGACAGATCATACTATAGACATTAAAAGTCAGGAGTATGACTCAAGATATATGCCTAAGATGTCAACAGACATAGTTATGCATAGAATGTCTAGTATTTTTGAAGATATTTTCTATAGCATATAGAAGGCCACAAAAAAGCGGCTACATCAGATAGCCGCTTTGTCAAAACACTTAAAAGTAGAGCTGTATTAATCAGTCTTTGATATAGATCAAATCCCACACACCATGCCCACGGTCGAGGCCACGACGCTCAAACTTGGTCATTGGACGGAAGTCAGGACGCTCAGTGAAGTTACCTGTACCTGCTTTGTTAGTCAGTCCAGCGAAACCATCCAATACTTCAACCATCCAAAATGCATAATGCTCCCAGTCAGTTGCTGTATGGAACCAGCCGCCTTGTTTTAAGCTGCGCGTAACGATAGTCATACGTTCAGGACTGACAAAACGACGCTTATAGTGGCGCTTCTTTTGCCATGGGTCAGGGAAGTATAGCTGAATACGGTCGATATGGTTTTCTGGTAGCTGCTTGAGCAATTGAATGGCATCACCATTGATGATTTTTACGTTGCTCAAATCTTGGGTGCCAGCCATATACGCACATTTACCAATACCAGGCTCATGCACTTCTACACCGACAAAATTACGAGTAGGGTCAGCGGCCGCCATTTCAATAAACGAATCGCCCAAGCCAAAACCAATCTCTACCGTAAGCGGCGCATCTGGGCCGTTAGGGCTATCGGCGAATAACGTACGTAGGTTGTCAATACCGGTAAGATCGCCATCACCAAAACTGTTATTGACCAAATACTCAGAAAATTCTGGAGCAGTTAGTGCAAGCTCGGCGTTTTTGTTCATGTGCGTACGGCGCTTCATAAACGTATTGACGATGCGGATATGCTTGTCAGAGGTCGGTTCTATCTCTTGGCTAGTGCTGTTATCGATATCGATAGGCTCGCTTGTGCTATTAAGGGTTTGCTCATCAGTAGTATCGGTACTATTGACGTTGTCATTGATATCAGAATGTTGACTCATAGGATTCGTAAGGCTTAATTAGGTGGGTGATGTTTGCTTATTATAAGTTAAATCCATACAACTGTGAACGGACAATCCTATTTTCGCGTATTGGCTGATCGGTGCTGTGGTTTCTCTATGTTACACATGGGTTTTAGCGTTATCATATAATGGTATCTTTCAAGTGCTTTTCCTAAGAGTCAGTAAGTAGAGCGTGTTGCCATGTTATTTATTGAGACAGATTCACCGCCACCGTTTTATCAAGAGTCGTTAACACCTACTAAACGTAAGCAGTTAGACAAGTGGTTCATCGGTAATCGTACCCAGCGTTATTATCTCAAACGTTTTGAGCAGTTTGATCAGCAAGGTTATCTGTCACCAAAATGGCATTGGGCTGCGTTTTTTATCACTTTTCCTTGGCTGCTATATCGCAAGCGCTATATGGATGCGATTGTTTATAGTGTCGCAGGGTGGTCTTTTATCCAGCTTAATGTGGCATTAGTGCTAGTCGCCTTTGAATTTATAGCGATGTCCTATGTACCAGATGCTTATCAGATGGCAACACGTATCAGTATTGCCGCTGTTATTTGGCTATTTTGGTCGTTTATGGTGGCACGCTGGACAGATGCGTATTACTACCGCATGGCAAGGCGTGAGATCGCTGATGCGATAAATGACCATCCGCGAGATGAGGCAGCACAGAAGGCACATCTGCAAAGAGAAGGTGGTGTTAGCTTATTTGGACTGGCATTAGGGTTTGGTTTTTTTGCATTTTCGCTATTGGTGATTAAGGTGCAGTTCTTACCGATTATTGCCAAGCCAAAAGCAAACAAAGTGTTGTTTGACGCTTATGATATTGCAAAGAATGCCCAAAATCGAGTGGCGTTGATTTATCAACAGACAGGGCAGTGCCCAGTAAATCTGCCCCTGAGTACCGAGCAGCAGCAAATACGCATGCATGTCGATACTCAGGCTGCTGGCGTGACAGAAACTGACTGTGCGGTAGTGGCAACGATTCAGAACGTGACGTTTCCGATACGCTATTTAAACGAGCAGACGCTGGTCTTTTATCATATACCAGACAGTGATAATTGGGATTGCACCAGCTCACTGAATAAAAAACAAGCCCCTAAAAACTGCATAGCTGATTAGGGGCTGTATTTCACGAGTACTTGTAGATGTTGCTAGTGCTGAGAGCTGATTCTTAGAGCTAATGCTTAGAGTCCGTTGCAGTATCATCCTTTTCCTTAACTGGTGTTGCTTGGCTCTTTAACGCCTCATAAAAATCGGTCAAATCCATTTTACGTGCTTTACCAATATCTTCATCAAACAAGCTTTCAAGCTCAGCCATTGCTGATTGTGCGGATTCAATCATGCTGGCTTCATCATCATAGATAGCTTGTTGGCGTTCGATCAAGTCATCATCATAGTCACGGAACGTTTTTACTGTTTCTCGCGCTTTTTCTGGTGAGATACCTAATAACTGTAGTGATTCACGTGACATGTCCAAAGACGACAAATAAGTCTCACGCCAAATGTGCCGCACGCCAACCTCACGCAAGCGATAATAGTGCTGACGATCGCGTGCTCTTGCTAATACAATCAGTTCAGGATAATTCTTACGAAGATACTGAGCGGTGGTGATAGAACGCTCTAAATCGTCAATGGCAAGAATAAATACCCGCGCTTTCTGAATACCTGCCGCTCGTAAAATCTCAGGATTTTTCGGATCGCCATAATAGACTTGGTTACCGAATTTTCTTACAAAATCTACTCGGTTTGCAGAGCGTTCGATGGCGGTAAATTCGATATTATGCATGCGTAGTACACGGCCAATAATCTGACCGACGCGGCCGAATCCTGCAATAATGACCTGATGCTCATGATCGGGAATAGTATCGTATTCGCGACTCGGTTTGCTCTTGGCAAATAACGGTTCGCCCACTTTTTCTAATAACAAGAATGCCAGAGGTGTCAGCGCCATCGAGATAGTAACGACAAGATTGAGAGTATTGGCAAGCTCGGGACGTAAGACGTTTTGGGCAGTAGCAACACTAAACAGGACAAAGGCAAACTCACCACCTTGGGCTAGGGTTACGCCCAATCTGATACTCGTTGGCCAGCGATTGCCCGATACCTTTGCAATACCTGCAATCACTGCAAACTTGATAAACATCAATGCGAGCGCACAGCCAATAATAAAGATGGGCTCTGCCAAAATGAGTTTGACGTCGGTAAGCATACCGACCGACATAAAGAATAGACCTAACAGCAACCCTTTAAAAGGTTCGATACTAGCTTCTAATTCGTGACGATACTCAGAATCTGCTAACAACACACCTGTCAAAAATGCACCTAACGCCATTGATAGACCGATTTGACCCATCAAGATAGACACGCCCATGACAATAAATAGCGCGACCGCTGTCAGTAGTTCTGACGCACCACTGGAAGCCACAAATTTGAAGAAGGGTCGAACCACATAACGGCTGGCAAAAATCAGACCGGCAAAGACAGCAAATACCTTACCAAAATAAATTAAATCGTAGCTTTGCTCACGCACCCCTGATAAGAACGGAATGACTGCCAACAATGGAATGACCGCAATATCTTGGAATAACAAGATAGTGAAGGCTTCTCGACCATGCGTGCTCGAAAGCTGCTGTTTTTCAGTCAGTATCTGTAGTACAAACGCGGTAGAAGACAGGGCTAAACCAAAACCAACGATAAAGGCAGTATCTAGTTGTAAGGAGAAAAACTGATGTAGGAGCCACATCAGTAGCGTACCAGTTAAACCGACCTGCAAACCGCCCAATACAAATATAGAGCGGCGCAATGCCCAGAGCCGCGAAGGCTGTAGCTCAAGCCCGATAATAAACAGCAGCATGACCACGCCAAACTCTGAAAAGTGCAATAGACTTTCAGCGTCGCCTGCCACATCCAAGCCACTTGGGCCCAATATGAGTCCAGTGATGAGGTAGCCTAAAACCGTTGCAATGCCGAAGCGTTTACCGAGAGGGACAAAGAGCAATGCTGCTCCCAAAAAGATAGTGGCTTGCAACATGAGATTTGGTGAGCCGGCGGCGGCAGCAAACATCTGGGCTCCTTAAAAATTTGAATAAAATACACAATATAAAATGAACGTGACTAAAATCAGTATGGCTAAAACGATATCGCGCTAGTATCTATTATTTTTTGCGATAAATTTTCCACACACCATTGTCTGCAAGCGGATTATTATAAGCATCGTTGCGGCGTTTACGCGGTGTCTGGCGACTATCTACAATCTTAAAGTCAGGCAGGGCATGTACAATCAGACCAGTACGATAAAAACGCACCCGCTCAGGCTCTAACATCTCGCCCTTACTATCGCGACAAAAAACATAAGCACGCAAATCGATAAATTCACGATGCGCTACCAGTCGCGCTTCCTCGTCGTTATCTAGCACCGCTGTCATGCGCTCAATTTCATCATCCGTATATTGACCACACTTATCCGTCAGAGCACCTACTGATCCAAAGCTCTTAGATTCTTTAGCGCGTGTCTTAGTTAAATGTAGACGCTGAACGTGATAGATGAATTGTGGTATTTCAAGGCTGGCAGGGAGCGGTAGATAGTCAGGTGGCATGTTGGCCGCTGGATAAAAATCCTTGGCGCGCTCAAGCAGATTTTGCCAACACTGCTGATAAGTCTGGACTTCGGCTAAGTTGCCTTCGTAGATAGGCATATCGCGAATTTGTCGCAAAATATCAGGCGGAAACTGTTCATTACGAAAGTTTGCAATGTCTTCTTGCAATGTCGATAACAAAACTTTGGCGTGTTTTTTGCCATCTTTTGATGCAGGATCATCGATATAGTCTGGGGCGACAAAGGGTGCTGAGCGTCTAGACATAGTGTTGTATCATCAATAGATAGAGTGAAAATACCAAAAAGTATGATTATAAAAATTAACTGGGGTGCTAAACAAAACTTTATAATAGTTATTATAACCACATAAGCTGATTTGGACTTGAGTTTTTTGAATTGAATAAAGCAAAAGTTTGTCGCAAATCATGACTGCTTTAATGTGATTTAGATTCTAGTTCTAATTCTACGTAACTTTTAGTATAAACCAGTATCAGATGCTTATACTTGTATTTTCTAAGTTATGGTTTGAGTTACTGACTTCTTTATTCAATCACTTAGCTGAAAACGTATCATCAATGATTATGACCAATATGACTATTGTCATCAGGTAGCTGTCCCGAAATATCACAGATCAATGCATCGCTATGTGCGATATTCTGCGGGTGAGACGAGCTTTCGACCTGAATAGTAGCATGGTGAATACCAAGCTCTAGTAGTCTTTGTTCGAGACTGGCAATTAGAATATTTGATTCATGGATACTCATTTCACCATCGACCACCACGTGACAAGAGAGTGCATTGAGACCGCTAGTAATACTCCAAACATGTAGGTCATGTACTTTTTGTACTTGAGCATCTTCGAGTAATTTTTGCTCCAGATCGACTAGCGATATATTGGCAGGCGTTCCTTCCATCAATATATGCACAGAATCACGTACGACGCGGTAGCCACTGATTAAAATAAGTACGGCAACGATTACTGATGCCACTGCATCTGCCCATACCCAACCAAAACCCATCATAAGTAGTGCAGCGATAATCGCAGCTACTGACCCTAATAAATCGCTCAATACGTGCAAATAGGCGCTTTGCATATTAAGGTTGACGGGTTCTGCATTATTAGGTTTCTGCTCTGTGATTTGGGCATCATCCGTACCATGGTTATGAATATGACCATGTGACTCGCCACCTTGACTACCTCGGTGCATTAGCCAAGCGACTAGAATATTGATCAGCATACCGATAGTGGCCACGATAAGCATGCCTTGGGTTGCAATTTCTGGCGGTGAGTTAAAGCGTTTGATCGCTTCATAAAAAATCATTAAGGCGATTATCACAAGTGTCGCGCCATTTACCGTAGCGACTAATATCTCGAAACGCTTGTAGCCGAAGGTTTTCTGGTGAGTGGCTGCTTTTTCGCCAATTTTAAATGCGACCAAAGTGGCACCAAGCGCTATCGCATCGCTTAACATATGCCCTGCATCGGACAGCAAGGCTAAACTACCGGTAAGCCAGCCACCAATGGCTTCGATAAACATGTAACCAGTAATGATAATAAAGCTGAACAGCAAGGTGCGCTGATAGACTTTGGTATCTCGTGCTGTGGTTGTCTGTTCTAGATGCTCATCATGATCGTGATGGTCTTGGTTTTCTTGAGTGTAGTTATTTTCTTCATCTTCGCGAACGTACTTAGGCACATTCGTACTATCATGCTGTTGGCTATGATTGTGCTCGTCAGAGTTTGGATTATTTGGATTCATAATAATACTCAAATTCGCTGATAGTTGCGTTCGATAGATGATGCTTACTGATAAGTGACGTTTACTAATAAGTGATGCTTGCTATGGGTAGAGTAGGCGTAGAGCCTTTGCCGCATAAAGTTTGATAGTTATAAATTTAACATAGCCAAGCATGAGAAGCTGTAACGACGAAGTAAACATGATGAGAGGAGGAGCAGAAAGATACGCACCTATTTGTTGAGAACTGCGTGAGAACTACCAACCGATAGGATCAATGTCCAAAGTAAGCTTAAGGTATTTAGCGCTTGGTAGGGCAAGCACTGGCTGCCACCACTGTCCCAACACATGGTGCAATTGACGACGGTCTTTAGCCAATAGCAAAAGCTGTGCATGGTAGCGGCTGTTCTTTTTACTCATGGGCGCATCAATAGGACCGAGAACAGCGAGGTTATGAGCATTCGGCAAATGCGCAATAGCATCCTTGAGCGCTTGAGTGGTAGCTGCCAAAGTTTTGCCTTCACAGCGTATCAATGCCGCATATCGATGAGGAGGCAAGCCCATCATTTGACGCTCTTTCAGTAGCTCGCGCGCGAATGACAAGTAGCCGTCTTTGACCAGTTTTAATAGTAACTCGTTATCAGGTCTGTCTCTTATACACATCTCCGAGCCCA
>CAJXUF010000161.1 GCA_913061175.1 uncultured Psychrobacter sp. | reverse complement strand
ACGAGATAGGAGTCCGTCTCGTGGGCTCGGAGATGTGTATAAGAGACAGGAGCTGATATATAACATTGATAAACGATATTAGAGAAGATGTTAATAAAAATGCTGAGAGACAATACTGAGAAAAAATCATGACGTTTTTACTAACACTTCTTGCCGCCATATTTGTCTTGGGCCCGCTTATTGCCTTACACGAGTGGGGACATTATATTGTGGCGCGGCTTTGCGGTGTCAAAGTGCTAACGTACTCTATCGGTTTTGGTCCTAAAGTTTTTGGTTGGACCAGTAAAAAGAGCGGCATCGACTATCGTATCTCAGCATTGCCACTTGGCGGTTATGTAAAGATGCTGGATGAGCGTGAAGGTAATGTCGCAGAAGATGAGCAGCACCTTGCGTTTAATCGGCAACATCCGCTCAAGAAAATTGCTATCGTTGCAGCTGGCCCTATCATGAATTTTGTCATCGCTATCGCGCTATTTTGGGTACTATTTATGACCCCATCTGAGCAGTTGGCGACTAAGATTGGACAGGTACTACCAGATACGCCTGCTGCGATGGCACAGCTGCCAGTCGGTGATAAGATTGTTGCGATTGATGGGCACGATGTGCAGACATGGGAAGGTATTAACTATCGCCTTGCAGGACGTATGGGTGAGACGGATAATGTCAGCATTACCTTGCAGTCAGACGCCCAAACCGATCAGTCGACTAAAACCTATCAAGCACCAGTCACGCAGTTTATGCAAGGCGAGGCTCAAGGCAAAGACGCATTGACCAGCTTTGGTATGTTGCCATGGCAGCCGCAGATTGCGCCGATTGTAGGTGGTTTGGCTCCCGATGGTGCCGCTAGCCGCCAAGGTCTAAAGGTTGGCGACCGCATTACTGCTATTAATAATGAGTCAATCGAAGATTGGATTACTGCCACGCGTATCATTCGTGATAATCCTGAAACGCTATTGAACTTTACGGTGTTGCGTGATGATAAGTCTGTACAGTTGCAGATTATGCCCCAAGGCAAAAAAGACAACTTGGGTAATGATTACGGACAGATTGGTGCAATGGTGGATCAGACTGAGATTGTGATTCCTGACGATTACAAGACCACAGTGCTCTACGGTCCTAGTGAGTCGTTAGTTAAGTCATTTGAAAAGACTGAGCAGCTCGCAGTAATGACCGTAAGCTCGATGGGGAAAATGTTGTCAGGTATGATTGGCTTAGATAATTTATCAGGGCCAATTACCATTGCAAAGGTCGCTAAACAAAGCTTTGATATCAGTTGGCAGATGGTATTATCGACAGCAGCGCTGATTAGCCTGAGTCTTGCCGTCTTAAACCTTTTGCCGATTCCAGTATTAGATGGTGGTCATATTGTCTATCACTTCATTGAGTTGATTCGCGGTAAGCCATTATCTGAAGGTGTGCAAATGGTCGGTCTAAATATCGGTTTACTCTTGCTGGCAGGTTTCATGGTGTTAGCAATTGGTAATGACATCAGCCGGCTATTTTAATCGGTTTATGAGCAATACGGCTGATAAAGCACGATATACTAATGGTTTTACGCCTATTATAGGCTGATTATTGTTATGATAGGCATGCTACTCTGTGTCGTGACCTCTGTACTAATCGTAATTTTTAGTTTATTTTGTGATGCAATTTATATAAAGTGTTCTGAGTTACCCTTGCATGGGTTTATAACCTTATGCGCACGGGTTAGACAATACGTGCCTTTTAACTTAACTTAAGCAATTTTTTTATTGACGGATAGTGTTTATGCGTACGCCTTTAATTATGAGCGCGGCTGGGTTGCCGTTAGTTGTAGCGATGATGAGTATGCCAGTACAGGCTGCAGAATTTGTAGTAACTGACATCGGTTTTAATGGCTTACAACGCCTAACCCCTGATAGCCTCTATCCGGTCTTACCTGTTACGGTAGGCGATACGGTGAATGATAGTAGCTTAGCTGCCAGTATTAAGGCGCTATATGCAACTGAGAACTTTGCTGATATTCAAAGCCGTGTCGAAGGTGGCAAACTAAGGTTTGACGTCATTGAGCGTCCAACGATTGCTGAAGTAACCTTTGAAGGTAACAAGCTCATTCCAAAAGAAGGGCTTGAGCAGGGACTGAAAAATGCTGGTCTTTCTGCTGGTGACGTGCTCAAGCAGTCTACTTTGCAAGGCGTGGCCAATGAGCTGCAACAGCAATATATTAGCCAAGGTTACTACAATAGTAATATCGACGTAGATCAAACGGTACTTGATGGTAACCGCGTAAAACTTGACGTGCGCTTTGTAGAAGGCAAGCCTGCTAAAGTTGTCGATATCAACATTATTGGTAATAAGCACTTTAGTGATGAAGAGATTAAAGACGTTTTCGCGGTAAAAGAATCTTCATGGACGCGTCTACTGTCTAAGTCTGATCGTTACGCTCAAGAAAAACTGGCCGCCAGTTTAGAGAGTTTAAAGGCACTATATCAGAACGATGGTTATGTGCGTTTTTCAGTCGATAATGCTGTATTGAACATCAGCGAAGACAAAAGTAGCGTGTTTATCGAAGTTAGCCTAAGCGAAGGCGAGCAATACCAGTTTGGTGAAGTGAACTTTTTAGGTAAACCTACCTTTGAAAATAGTGAGCTAAAAGAGCTGGTGAGCTTTGCATCTAATGAAAAATACTCGCAAGCAAAACTGGACGAAACCACTGCTTCTCTCAAAAGACGCTATGGTAACGAAGGCTACTATTTAGCACAAATCAGACCAGTACCACGTATCAATGACGATACTAAAATGGTCGATGTCGATTACTATATTGACCCTGCACGTCCTATCTACGTTCGCCGTATCAACTTTACTGGTAATATCAAGACGCAAGACGAAGTATTACGTCGTGAGATGCGTCAGTTAGAAGGTACGCTGTCTTCTAATGACAAAATTCAGTTATCCCGCACGCGTTTGATGCGTACTGGCTTCTTTAAAAATGTTACTGTCGATGTTAAGCCAGTACCCAACCAGCCAGATCAAGTTGATGTAAACTATGTGGTTGAAGAGCAGCCTTCTGGTAGCTCAACGATTGCAGCCGGTTACTCACAAAGTGGTGGTGTGACTTTCCAATTGGATCTGACCCAGAACAACTTTATGGGTACCGGTAACCGTGTTAAGGCTGCGCTTTCTCGTTCAGAAACACGCGACTCTTATAGCCTAGGTTATACCGATCCGTACTTTACAGAAAACGGTGTTTCTCAAGGTATCAGCGGTTATTATCGCAAAACCAAATATGATGACGACAACGTTAGTAACTATGTGACCGATTCATATGGTGCGACGCTGAACTACAGTTATCCTATTGATGAAACCAAACGCCTGAGTGCTGGTCTGAATGTGGACAACACAAAGGTTCGTGGTGGTCGTTATTTAGGTATATCTAATGTCCAAGAGATTCTAGACGAGGGCGGTACGAAAACGCCTGAAGTTGATACTGATGGTGTTGCCACCTTCAAGAATGATTATCAGACTTATAATCTATTGTTTGGTTGGGACTACAGCACTTTAGACCGTCCAGTATTCCCTACCAAAGGTATGAGCCATGCGATTGATGCAACCATCGGTCTTGGCGATGCCAATTACCAAAAGCTAACTTATAGCGGCAATATATATTACCCTATTTATAAAGATGTGATCGCGCGTGGTTATACTAAGCTTGGTTATGGTAATGATTTACCGTTCTATGAAAACTTCTATGCTGGTGGTTATGGCTCAGTACGTGGTTATGAATCATCTACTCTAGGACCTAAATCACAAGTTTATCTTGATGCGGTCAATGATCCAGACAACCAAACCTTCACTGCAGAAGAGGTTGGTGGTAATGCGCTAGCAACGTTTGGTGCTGAACTAATTTTACCAATGCCGTTTAAAGGTGATTGGGCAGATCAAGTACGCCCAGTATTGTTTGCTGAAGGTGGTCAGGTCTTTGACACGTCTGATAAAGAAGATCGCACTTTTAATGATTCAGATGTTCCATTACTGACCCAAGATAATGACTTCCGCTACAGTGCAGGTGCTGGTATCACTTGGTATACACCAATTGGTCCAATCTCACTTAGTTACGCGGTACCATTTGGCGACAAAGAAGGCGATGAGACTGAAAAAGTCCAGTTCCAGATTGGTAATACATTCTAAATCAATGACATCATTCTCATCTATTTGAGTAATTTTAGAGATTGTCTCAAATAGACGGAAATATCATTAGAGCTTAGTAGGTCGTCAAAACGCATTGTTATTTTGGCGACCGTTTCATTTATAACCATATTTTATTAATAGTCATTATGATAACGATTGAGCAACTCATTACTCGAATTGAGCAGCGTCAGCCTATTATTAATAAGGCTGAGATTGATACTGAGCAATTGTGTCAACCATTCAGTAGCGTCGGTAGTTTGACGACGGCCAGTCAGCAGCAGTTAAGCTTTTTGGCAGATCCTCACTATATCTCTAGCTTGGCGAGCAGTGACGCAGGCGCGGTGTTGGTGACGGAAGCATATCGTGACCAAGTGCCTACCTCAGCGATAGCGCTAGTCGTCTCAAATCCATATTTGGCTTATGCCAGTGCCAGTCAGCTGTTTGCACGTCATTCTTTATCTAATGGGATTCATCCTAGTGCTGTGATTGCAGACAGTGCTGTTATTGGCGAGCAAGTCAATATCGGCCCTTTTTGCGTGATTGGTGACAATGTGCAAATAGGGGCATGTAGCTCACTCGATGCTCACGTCGTGGTTGAGGCCAATACTAGTATCGGTACCGATTGTGTCATTAAGTCGCAAGTCGTTGTCGGGCCCGAGTGTGTTATTGGCAATCACGTTAGATTGCATGCAGGGGCAAGCATTGGATCTGAAGGGTTCGGGTTTGCTCCTACTAAAGATCCTAGTAACACAGGTTGGGAGCGCATTGCCCAGTTAGGCCGTGTCATTATTGGTGATCATGTACGAGTTGGTAGCCAGACGTGTATCGATCGTGGTGCTATCGATGATACCGTTATTGGCAATCACGTTATTATTGATAACTTGGTACAAGTTGCGCATAACGTCCGTATTGGTGACGGCACTGCTATTGCTGCTCAAACTGGCATTGCGGGTAGTACTACGATAGGTAAGCGCTGTATAATAGGCGGCGCTGTCGGTATCACAGGACATATCGAGATTACAGACGATGTCGTTTTGTCTGGTATGACCATGGTAACCAAATCCATTAAAACCGCTGGCTCATATTCATCTGGTACGGCTGCAATGCCAACTGCTAATTGGCGACGTGCTGCTGTACGTTTTCGTCAGCTGGGCAGTAACTAATGCAAATACAAACAAATAATAGATATTCAAAACACAGCAAGGAAGCGTCATTATGAGCAATAACAATATAGATACCCCAACTGATGAAGACGTTAAAAGCTTGGCTGAGCAAGGTCTTACGCTACCATTGACGTATCATACGATTAAGCATTACTTACCGCATCGTTATCCTTTTATGCTGGTAGATCGTATTGTAGCTTGTACGCCAGGTGAGTGTATTACTGGTATCAAAAACGTGACTATTAATGAAGAGTTTTTTAACGGTCACTTTCCTGACGAGCCGATTATGCCAGGTGTATTGATGGTGGAGTCAATGGCGCAGGTGTCAGGAGTGCTTGGTTTTATCAGTGCAGGGCTGACGGCAGAAGACGGTTACCTCTATCTGTTTGCAGGTGTGGATAAAGTCCGTTTTAAACGTCGTGTGATTCCTGGTGATCAACTTATCATTCGTGCAAAAACTGTGATGCAAAGACATGGTATCTATAAGTTTGATTGTACTGTCCATGTCGAAGATGAATTGGCGGCTAGTGCGCAAATTATGATTGCACGCCAAGAGCAGCAAAACCCTGCTAACACGAAGGGTGCTTAAGTTTTTAATAAGCCATACTGTACAAAGAGCGATATTGAAACCGCTCACTATCACTGCAATAAATAGCTATATGCAAACTCAACAACACAACTGGTATTAGCTTCGTTAGTAACACTGAAATAGCGATACTTTTTTATTATTTACTCGCATCAAATGATACAAGGGCCCATCTTATGAGTCAGATTCATCCTACAGCACTCATCTCACCGTCCGCGCAGATTGACGAGACTGCTATCATCGGGCCCTATTGTATCGTTGGTGATGAAGTATCCATTGGTGCGCATACGGTTTTGCATAGACATGTGGTTGTGACTAAGCTGACTCGTATTGGCCAACACAATGAGTTTTATCAGTTTGCAAGTATTGGTGAAGATCCTCAAGATTTGAAATATGCAGGTGAGCGCACTTGGCTTGAAATCGGTGATCACAATACGATTCGCGAAGCCTGTAGCTTACACCGTGGTACAGCGCAAGACGGCGAGCTGACTAAAATAGGCAGTCATAATCTATTGATGGTAAACACCCATGTCGCACACGATTGTGTCATCGGCGATCATAACGTACTGGCTAACAATGTCGGTGTGGCAGGGCATGTGACTATCGGCGACCATACCATCATCGGTGGCAACTCAGGCATACATCAGTTTTGCACAGTAGATGACTATAGCTTGATTGGCGGAGCCAGCCTCATTCTAAAAGATGTGGCTGCATTTACGATGGTATCTGGCAATCCAGCAAAGGCTCATGGACTCAATATCGAAGGCATGCGCCGTAAAGGTTGGTCAAAAGAAACCATTAATGTATTACGTCAAGCGTATCGTACGATTTTCAGATCAGGTTTGACTACTGCACAAGCGTTGGAAGTCCTACATAGTGAGCTATTGGCTAAAGAGCCAAAAATTCAGCTACTTATTGATTCCTTACAAAATAGCAGCCGCGGTGTTGTGCGCTAAAAAAATAAAAATCGATTAATGATGAGTTTGATACTTTTAATAAGCTAAATTCTTATGGAATGAAGGCGAATTACGTAGAAGCCATAACTATTTGTTATGGCTTTTTATATTTATGAGCACTTGACTTTTTTGGTCGCTTAGCAGAAACTGAGCGTTTACGATATTGTAATCAATTCTTTCTTAATGTTGCTGGGCGCTTCACATCGAAGCGTTTACTAAATAGCTCAATGGTAAAGCTGACTATTTATGTTGATCAAGGAAGATTATCAGTAACGTTAATTGAAGCACGAGGACGGAAAAAATGGCTATCAATAAACAAGAACATGCCCAATGGAGCTCAAGCTTTGGCTTCGTATTGGCAGCAGT
>CAJXUF010000160.1 GCA_913061175.1 uncultured Psychrobacter sp. | reverse complement strand
TCTACACACTGCATATCGTCGGCAGCGTCAGATGTGTATAAGAGACAGGCCCTGTACTATGGCAGCTTCGATGTCTCACTTGCTTACTCATCGACATGTCTTGCTACTACAAGGGAAAATGGGTGGGTTTTTTAATCGCTTTTCGTCATTCTTGCAAACTCAAGACATTAAAGTAAGCAAAATCAATTTTAATGCAGGCGATGCCTTTTTTTACCATCACGACAATACCTACGAATATACCAATACATTAGCGCAATTTTCTTCTTGGTTGCAGGCGTTCATTAAAGAAAATGCCATTGATGCGATTGTATGTTTTGGCGATTGTCGACCGCATCATACTCAAGCAGCGTGTATCAGTGAAAAATTGGGTATTTCATTTTTTGTTTTTGAAGAAGGGTATCTACGTCCTGATTATATTACCTTGCAAGAACATGGGATTAACGGTTATTCACGCCTAAACACTGCTGAGATTAAAGCGCTTAAGAAAGCCAATGATCAGCCTTTATACACACATAATCGGTTTTATCGCTTAAGTATCGCAGCCATTGTCTATTACATCATTGCTTGGCTTTATAAAAGCCGTTATCCACATTATTCGCATTATCGTGGTATGACCGCTTGGCAAGAGGCCATCGCTTGGCTAAAAGCACCGTGGCGGAAGCTTAGAGGATATTTACCAGATAAACACCTGCAAAATAAACTGACCAAGCAAGAAAGTAACAATTACTTTTTGATCAGTTTACAAGTACATAATGACTCACAGATTACCCATCATAGTGATTATCGTGATGTGGTACAGTTCATTGACGAGTCTATCGCAAGCTTTGCAAAATTTGCTAATCAAAAACAGTTACTCGTGTTTAAGCATCATCCATTAGATCGTGGTCATAGAGACTATCGGGAGCTGGTAGCCAGCCTAGCTGAGCGCTATCAAGTGTCGCATCGTGTTTTCTATGGCTGTGATATGCACCTGCCAACTTTGATGAAATATAGTATTGGCATGGTGACTATTAACAGTACGACAGGCTTGCAGTCGGTTTATCATAAGAAACCTACTAAGGTTATGGGTCGCGCAATTTATGATATTCCTAAGCTCACAGATCAAAAGCCGCTTGATGATTTCTGGCAGCAGCCTAAAGGCCCAGATAATGAATTTTATTTGAGATTTCGTGAGTACTTGATAGAGCAAACTCAAATAAATGGTGCGTTTTATGGCAGATCGCCATGGATGTATAAGTATTTGTGCCAAACTGGCAGCGAAACGGCAGACATAGATATGTCTAAAACCAATTCGCCATAGTCATTTATTTGCTTTTGTTTCTAAGAAGTCATAGTAACTATAATGGTATCTATATAAAGAAACGAAGTTCAACGATTGTTGCGTTATCCTTTTTTAGCTTGTCATTTCATCTGTAAGTCACATCTCTTCTAACAAAATCGCCTTACTTTGCAGTGGAAAACTGCTAGAATACTCTTTTATGTCTGCGCATAAGAGTTAATGTGCTTGGCTATGGATTTTAGACGGTAGTATTAGCCGAATCGACTTGTTATAACGGTTGACCTTCAAAGAAGTACAAGCATCTTATCAATTGCATCTGACAGTATTTATTTTTTAGTTTTATTATTCTATCACCCTTAATTTAGTAGGCGCTTTGTGACTGCATTAGCCAATATTCGTAACTTTTCAATCATTGCCCACATTGATCATGGCAAGTCGACGCTTGCCGATCGTTTTATTCAAATGTGCGGTGCCTTGCAAGATCGCGAGATGCAGGCGCAGGTGCTCGACTCAATGGATATTGAGCGTGAGCGCGGTATCACTATCAAAGCACAGTCAGTAACGCTGTTTTATGATCATCCAAATGGTGAGCGCTATCAGCTTAACTTTATTGATACCCCGGGCCACGTTGACTTCTCATATGAAGTTTCGCGTTCATTAGCAGCTTGTGAAGGTGCGCTATTGGTTGTTGATGCCGCTCAAGGCGTAGAAGCGCAGTCAGTGGCCAATTGCTATACAGCCGTTGATCAAGGCTTAGAAGTCATGGCGGTGTTAAATAAGATTGATTTGCCGCAAGTTGAGCCTGAGCGCGTCATTCAAGAAATTGAAGATATTATCGGTATCGATGCAGTTGATGCACCGCGAGTATCAGCCAAATCTGGTCTGGGTGTTGATAAGCTGCTAGAAGCGCTAGTAGAGTTTATTCCGGCACCAACTGGTGATCGTGAAGCGCCACTCCAAGCACTAATTATTGACTCTTGGTTCGATAATTATTTGGGTGTGGTCTCATTAGTACGGGTGCGTGAAGGTACTATACGTAAAGGTGACAAATTATATATCAAGTCGACTCAAGAGGCACATCTGGTTGGCTCGATTGGTGTCTTTACGCCTAAGCCTGTAGATACGGGTGTTTTAGAAGCAGGGGAAGTCGGATTTGTTATTGCGGGTATTAAGGATATTGCCGGAGCACCAGTAGGCGATACTATCACTCATGCTAAGACCCCTGAGGTGGATCGTATCCCAGGCTTTAAACAAGTCACGCCACAAGTCTATTCTGGTATGTTCCCAGTAGATTCGAGTGATTTCGAAAAATTCCGTGAAGCTTTGCAAAAACTGCAAATTAACGATGCATCACTGTTTTTTGAGCCAGATACGTCGGATGCGCTTGGCTTTGGTTTCCGCTGTGGCTTCTTGGGTATGCTGCATATGGAGATTATCCAAGAGCGTCTAGAGCGTGAATATGATCTAGATTTGATTACTACAGCGCCCTCAGTTATTTACGAAATTGAGAAAAAGAACGGTGATGTAATCTATGTAGATAATCCATCACATCTACCTGAGCCAAACAACATAGAAGAATTCCGTGAGCCAATTGCCCGCTGTCAGATTTTAGTACCGCAAGAATTCTTAGGCAATGTAATGACGCTATGTATTGAGCGTCGCGGCGTTCAAGTTGATATGCGTTTTATGGGTCGACAAGTACAGCTTATATTTGATATCCCAATGGGCGAAGTTGTCATGGATTTCTTTGATCGCCTAAAGTCAGTCTCACGTGGTTTTGCATCGCTAGACTATAACTTTGAACGTTATCAAGCCGATAAGTTAGTGAGAGTTGATGTACTAATCAATGGCGATAAAGTTGATGCCTTAGCGATGATCGTGCACGAAACCCAATCACGTTATCGTGGTAATGCACTGGTTACGAAGATGAAAGAGCTGATTCCACGTCAAATGTTTGATGTCGCCATTCAAGCAGCTATCGGTAGCCAGATCATTGGTCGTAGTACAGTAAAAGCTATGCGTAAAGACGTATTAGCAAAATGCTATGGTGGCGATGTGTCACGTAAGAAAAAGCTATTGTCTAAGCAGAAAGCAGGTAAAAAACGTATGAAGCAAGTAGGTAACGTTGAAATCCCGCAAGAAGCCTTCTTAGCTGTGTTGCAAGTTGATAGCTAAACGCTAAACGTAACCTAAGATAGTCATTGTAGATAACAGTCAAATGTAGTAAGTCTTATCGTAAAGGTGTTAGATAAGCCGCTCGTTAATAGGCAATTTGGTATGGATTTTGATTTCAATTTAATTTTAGTGCCGTTAACTATAGTCCTAGGAATTGTTTGGCTGTTAGATAAGCTAGCGCTCAAACAGCGCAAAACTCGTGGTCGAGGTCAAGAAGGCTTACTAGTGCGCTGGGCTTATGACTTTTTTCCTGTGTTAGCAGTGGTATTGATAGTACGCTCATTTTTAATTGAGCCATTTAATATCCCATCATCGTCTATGGTGCCGACGCTATATACGGGTGACTTTATTGCTGTTAATAAGTATGCATATGGCGTGCGCCTGCCGTTAACCTATAATAAGGTGCTAGATACTGGTGAACCTGAGCATGGTGATGTGGCAGTGTTTCGCTATCCTGAGAACCCGAGCATTTATTATATTAAACGCGTTATCGGTTTGCCTGGTGACACCGTAAGCTATAGTCAAGGCACGCTGTCTATCAATGATGTACCTGTTGAGACTAAGTCTGTAGATTTCGCGGCAAATGCTGAATTGACTTCACAGCTATACTTACCAGGCCAGGTTGGTCCAGGTCAAGTACTGACTGAGGAGAGTGCTTCTGCAATGGGCCAGCAAGAAGAAGATGCGGCAAAATATTTTGAAGAAATACAAGGTGACAACAAGCATCTCGTGCGCTATTTAGACGGTATGAACAGTTCACAATACGCGCCATTTTTGCAGCAACAATCACCAGAAGTGGTTGAATCAGAAGGTACTGAGTGGCGCATTGACGTACCAGAAGGTCAGTATTTTGTGATGGGTGATAACCGCGATCGCAGTGCAGACGGTAGATTTTGGGGCTTCGTTCCGGATGAAAACCTAGCAGGTAAGGCAGTTTATATTTGGATGCATAAACCACCTGGTCTTAACCTACCGACCTTTGAACGTAATGGTAGTATCAATTAAGGCAATGTGATTGCTTAGCGATTGATTTATCTATAATAGTTTTATGCTAATATCATTGCTATCTAATAAATAGCTATTTATTATTTATACACTTATTCAAAATAGTCGTTTATCTTTAGAAGGATCTTGTAATGCAGCAATTATCTGGTTTGGCTACGCAGCGCGGTGCCAGTGTGACAAACATTGTTCTCATTATTATGCTTTTGGGTATTGCGACTAAATTGACAGTAGCTATCGTACCAGCTCAAATTGGTGACTACCAATTGACAAAGCTTTTGAGTGCACAGCTAAAAGAAGCCAATAGTAATAACGAAACAGCTAAGCAATTCGTTGAGCGTGTTGATAAGCAGTTATCAATTAACGCAGATTACGATACTAAAGCCGAAGACGTATTTACTTTTACCGATAAAAAAACAGGTCAATTGGCTATTCATAAAGAATATGCAATAACTAACAACTTTTTTAGCAATGTTGATATTATTAACCGTTTCGAGGGTGATGTCGAAATGGCAACAGCAGAGTAAGTCGCAATAGTACGACATAGCACCTTCATTATTTCATAAGATATATCAAATAATATTATTAAACTAAATCTGTCAAGCAGAAGGGATAACCACAAACCTCGCATGAAACCAACTTTGCACCATTCCCAAGCGGCTTCTACTTCCCAAAAAAATAGTACATCTGTTGACACGCTTGTTGTTAGCTCAGAATTTATTCAGCGGTTAGCAGTATTAACGCGTAAGTTAGGCTACGAGTTCAATGACTTGAGTCTACCTAAACTTGCGTTAACGCATCGCTCATTTGATAGCAAAAAAAACTATGAGCGCCTAGAGTTTTTAGGTGATGCACTGTTAGGGATGATTGTGGGTGAAGCTTTATATCATCGTTATCCTAGTCAAAATGAAGGTCGCTTAACGCGTATGCGTGCAACACTGGTGCGCCAAGAGTCGTTGGTAATTATCGCTCAAAACCTAGAGCTGTCTAACCATCTTATATTAGGAGTAGGTGAGCGCAAAGGTGGCGGTCGCAATCGTGCCTCTATACTGGCGGATGCTGTAGAATCTCTGATTGGTGCTATCTATTTAGACAGTAAAGATATGGATATTACTCGTAAATGTGTTCTCTCTTGGTATGGTGATCTGATTGATAATGTCAATGACCAAAAAGCGCTAAAGGACGCCAAGAGTCGGTTACAAGAGTGGCTACAATCTAAACAGTTTGACTTGCCTAATTACGAGCTCATGGAAACGCGTGGTAATGCACCGCATCAAATTTTCGTTGTACGTTGCCATGTCAATATCAATAATTGCCCTGATATTACTGAATCTGGTGAGAGCCGCCGTATTGCTGAACAGAAAGCAGCAGAGCTTATGATTAACCAATTACATAAATTGCCAGGATCTGCCAAAAAACGTGTATAGCCGATGTCTATTAATGCATTTTTAGATGCAGAGTATTAGCTTAGATTGGTTTATAGCTTGCAAAATATACATTAAAACTACCTCACATATTATTTATTTTAAAACTTTAAATGTCTCTAGCCCGTTTTTAATGGTGACTAAATAAATTTAGCATCAACGACTGTTCGGCTAGACACAAACCCTATAGGATTAACTTATGAGCAATCATACTGATTTGCCATCAAACAATGAAGACAGCACCCAAAATTTGGGTGAGAATACAGATATTGATTCAGGCCAAAACAATATCGAAGTTACCGAAGAGACTCATGGTATTGAGGCAGAAGATATTGCATTAGACAATGATATGGCCATTGAAGAATTTTTTGCACCGAGTGGCAATGCTCGTATGGCTGAAGATTTTAGAGCAGGTTATGTGGCCATTGTTGGACGTCCAAATGTGGGTAAATCAACTTTGATGAACCACTTACTAGGTCAAAAGCTGTCTATCACCTCACGTAAACCGCAAACTACCCGTCATCGTATTCATGGCATTTTGTCAAACCATGAAATGCAAGCGGTGTTTGTTGATACACCAGGTATTCACCGTAACGAAGTACGTGCTATTAACGAACGTATGAATAAAGCGGCGGTATCGGCGTTAGTAGATGTAGATTTAGTACTGTTTGTTGTCGATTCAGATCAATGGCGTGACGATGATTTATTGACCTTGCAAAAGCTCGGTGAGACCAATCTAACAGTCGTATTGGTTATTAATAAGTCAGATACTCTAAAAGATAAAGGCAGCGTGCTACCACTTATCGAAACTTTCAACGATAGTTTCGATTTTGCTGATATCGTTCCTGTATCTGCACTAAAAAATCAAAACTTAGATCGTTTGCAAGAAGTGATTGCCTCACATTTACCAGTCGCTGCGCCTATTTACGATACAGAACAAATCACAGATCGCTCTGAGCGATTTTTGGCTAGTGAAATTATTCGCGAAAAAATCATGCGTAGTGCAGGCGATGAAGTACCCTATGATTTAACGGTACAGATTGATGAGTTTAAAGACGAACCTGCACATACTGATCCAAAAACAGGGCGTCCCCGCAAAGCTTGTACTTTCATCGATGCGACTATCTATGTTGAACGTGGTGGTCAAAAAGCCATCGTTATCGGAGACAAAGGTCAGCGTATCAAACAAGTTGGTATGGATGCTCGCAAAGATATGGAGCAGTTATTCGGTAAAAAAATCATGTTAACGCTGTGGGTCAAAGTGAAACGTGGTTGGTCTGATGACGAACGTGCGTTGACCAGTTTGGGCTATTGCTGTCTCTTATACACATCTGACGCTGCCGACGATATGCAGTGTGTAGA
>CAJXUF010000159.1 GCA_913061175.1 uncultured Psychrobacter sp. | reverse complement strand
GAGATAGGAGTCCGTCTCGTGGGCTCGGAGATGTGTATAAGAGACAGGTTGTTATCAACTCAGCAACCATCATTACTCAGTAATAGTCATTCAATAGCAGCTAGTCAGTAATAGTTACTTAGCGATAGCTGTGAATGAGCGAGCATTTTTTAATATAGTTTATTAAATCATGCTCGCTATACGATAAGTCACGAGGACCAAGATAAATGCAAAGTTTTAATCACTTAATCACGACCCGCCCTCATCAAGTGCGGCAAGTATTGATTAGCGATTTGCATTTATCGCCTCAGGAGCCTGCCTTAGTGCAGGCTTTTTTGGCGCTATTAGATGACTGTCTCGCCCTGCCAGCGCTAAAACGCCTCTTTATATTGGGTGATTGGTTTGAGGTGTGGCTAGGTGATGATACGTATTTATCGTTGTCAGAAGACGAGAAGATAGCGCACTGGTTGACTCCACTTATCACCAAACTCAAGCAGCTACGTATTAATGGCTGTGAAATATTGGTCATGCACGGTAACCGTGACTTTCTGTTAGGTCAGCCGTTTTGTAATCTGTTCGGTGGTGAGCTTATCAACGAACCGTATACTTTGCCTGTTGGTCAGCAGCATTACCGCTTAGAGCACGGTGATGCGTTATGTACTGATGATAAAAAATATCAGTTCTTTCGCAAAATTATGCGCAACCGTTTAACTCAGTGGTATTTGCTTAATAAGTCATTAGAAAAACGCTTAGCCATCGCAGATAATATGCGTCGACGAAGTCAGCAGAATAATGCGAACAAAGCTGCTCATATCATGGATGTGAATGATAAAGCCGTACGTCAAGCTATTGCTACTAGTGATGCATTGTTACACGGACATACCCATCGTCCAGACATTCATCAGGCGACTGATGATAAAAAGCGCTACGTGCTTGGCGACTGGCGCTTGTTAGATAAAGACACCCGCCAGCCGAAAGTTAGCGCCGTGATTGGTGTAGTGACAGATGACACGCATTCAAGTGACAGTTTGAATAGTAATGATTTAAGCAATAATACTGCTGAGTTTGGATTGTTTGAGTTTACAATGCTTGTTTGACTTGATCGTTGAACCTAACTAAAAAACAAAAGGGTCTGTTGATAGTTCAACAGACCCTTTTGTTTTTTACTACAATTCTTTTACTACACTTTTAAATAGCTAGCAAGCGATAAGCTATTTAAGGTATTAGCTTAAAGAAATGCTGACGGTAATGCTTTAGCTCACGGATAGAGTCACGAATATCATCTAAGGCTAAATGACTGCCACCTTTTTCGAAATTCTTTAAGATATCAGGACGCCAGCGGAAACAAAGCTCTTTAATTGATGACACGTCAAGATTGCGATAATGGAAGAATCGCTCAAGCTCTGGCATTTGGCGCGCCATAAATCGACGATCTTGGCAAATAGAGTTACCACACATTGGCGACTTACCACTATCAACCCATTTGTTTAGGAACTTGATGGTCTCCGCTTCGGCTTCTGCCAATGTCACCGTACTACGGCGCACACGATCGACCAATCCTGATTGACCATGCTGCTTGGTATTCCAGTCATCCATCTTATTTAAGACTTGATCTGATACCTTGATCGCAAACACAGGTCCTTCAGCAAGTACATTCAAATCTTCGTCAGTAACGACAGTAGCAATCTCGATAATCTCATCGTTTAAGGTATCAAGTCCGGTCATTTCTAAATCAATCCATACCAGCCCTTTTTTGCCTTGATTTTTGATTTTAATCTTATTGGGATGGTCACCGGTAGTCATACAATATCCTATGGTCATTAAATTTTGGGACAGTTTTAAACATAATTTAAAAAACGTATTGCGGTTGAATACTCATATTCAGGCAGCATTGCAATGCACTAATTGATTCAAAAAATTTAACAATCAGCCAAAATATTACAAAACCACTGTCTGCCGCAGACGCTTTAGGCTGTATGTTAGCAAATTTTCACGCTACACTTAGCAATATTTTTATAATAGGTCAAAAACCCATGGCATTAATCCGGCAACGCAAACTGACTAAACAACAGATTCGTCGCATCGACAAGCAGCAACTGTCCAATCAAGATAGTATTGATGACAGTTTGATGGATGGCGTGGTCATGGCGCATTACGGTAAGCAACTAGAAGTACAAGTCACTAGCCTGCCAGCTGTCATACCTGAGCAGCCAGAGATTGCGCCTGATGATCCTGAGCCGTTTTGGCAAACGCTTGAATTGAATGATATCTGGCGCTGTCATGTGCGTACCAATCTACCGATGCTAGCTGCTGGCGATCAAGTACGCTGGAATGCCGATTCTAATACTGGCTTTGGACGTATCGAAGCGGTCAAACCGCGTACATCGCTGGTTTCTCGTCCTGACCGCTATCATAAGCTCAAACCTGTTGCCGCCAATGTCGATATTTTGGCGATTGTTTTTGCGCCACTGCCTGCCGCCGCGCCAACGTTGATCGATCGCTATCTTGTAGTATGCCATCATGCAGGTGTCAAACCACTATTGGTACTCAACAAAGCCGATTTATTGGCAGCAGAAAACGGTGTGGACACCAATGAGCTATTGGCGCAGTATGCCGCGCTTGGTTATGAAAGTGTTCTAACTTCGGTCGATTGCCCTGAAAATATCGCTGAGAGCGATGAGCAAGAAGGCCTTGATGAACTAAAGCGTTATATAGATAAAAAGCTGGTCATCTTTGCGGGTCAATCTGGCGTCGGCAAAAGCAGTTTAATCAATGCCCTTTTGCCTGACTCTGGACAGAGCGTCAATATCATTTCGCAAAACTCTAAGCTCGGTCAGCATACCACGACGACCAGTCGACTGTTGCCATTCAATCCAGAAGATCTCACCCAAGGCGGTATCGTTGATACACCAGGAATTCGTGAATATGGCATTTGGCACCTCACCCCTGATGATATTATTTCGGGCTTCGTTGAGCTGGCGCCATTGGCCGGCGGTTGCCAATTCCGTGACTGTCGCCATACTCACAACAGCAAAGGCTGCGCACTATGGCAAGCGGTAGCTGATGGTGAAGTATTGCAGCGCCGCGTTGAAAACCTCGTCACGCTACGAGAAGAGGCAGATACGAAGCCTTATTAATATTTGGCTTGTTAGTGTCCGCCTTAATTAAACGCGGTCTTGTGGATAGATATTTTTATTAGGCTGAGAAACTCCATAGATAGGTACAATAACCGCCCAATTATTGCCTGTGTCATCGCCCGTTTACTATAGATGACCTTATCGGTATAATAGCGCCTTGTTCAATATCATTGGGCTGTCTTCTCAGCTTAATAGAACACTTATTTTTTTGGAGGTATGGTTTGGATCGTGCGCTGGAATTTGTGGGCAACCACCCGTTTTTATTTGGTATATTAGCCGTACTTGCTATACTGTTTTTTACGATTGAAAACAAACGTAGCGGTAGAAAAATATCGCCTAACACGCTTGGCATGATGGTCAATTCTCAAAACGCGCAACTTATCGATATTCGCGCTAAGAAGAAGTTTGAATCAGGCTATATTCAAGGCAGCCGTAACATACCGTTCACTGACCTCAAAGACCGCTTAGAAGAGATTCGCGCGATTGAGCAGCCAGTGATTATCATCTGCGACATGGGCGTCCAAGCAGGCGCTGCGATTCAGATGATTGGTAAAGATAGTGTCTATCGCTTAGAGGGCGGTATTGGCGGCTGGCAAGGCGCTGGCATGCCATTGGTTGGTGTAAAAGACGCCAAAGCAAAGGCTAAAGGTAAAACAAAACCAAGTCTAAGCAAGTAATAGACCCGTATGGGCGCTTAAGTGAAGCGTTTATACACATCGCTTAGCTGATGTTTGTGTGACCTGACTGATGTTTATGTGACCTGACTGACGTTATCAGCGCTATAAAGAAGACACCTTTTTATCAGGTGTCTTTTTTTGTGGTTTATTTTTTACGACCTATTTATCATGTTTTACAGCACTAAAATACGTTTTGAGCCAAAACGTCTTGAATTTGTTATGCCCATCCCCACTTTAGTAATGAGCATCACCGAATGCATTTGTACTTTACTCATTGATAACAGACTATACCAACGCTTAGACTATGATAATTTATCATGCTCTTTATAATACGTTTGTTATCCCATAAATTTATAAATAAGGATTTACCATGACTGTATCTGTGAAAGTTTACACTACCCCTATCTGCCCATACTGCTCAAACGCCAAACAACTACTAAAAACCAAAGGCGTTGATTATGAAGAAATCGGCATGCACGATATGAGCAGCGAAGAGCGCCAAGCGTTGATGAAAAAAACCAATAATTACCGCACTGTGCCGCAAATCTTCGTTGGTGAAACCTTTGTTGGTGGTTTTGATGAGCTCAACCAAATGAACCAGCAAGGCAAACTTGACGAGCTATTAGCAGGTTAATCTGCTACCTTTCTTTACTGTCTGTCTTTATTTATGTAAAGATAGACAGTGGCACGTTTTAATAGAGCAGTAAGAAGTAATGATAAAAAATATCGAGACAATACCAAAAAATAGTCTCGATTTATATTACAATGAACGTTTATTAAAATGACGATTTGCCCAATCATTTGATTTAATTTTAGAGGATTTACCATGGCTGAAGAACAAGCACAACCACAATTGGCACTAGAACGCATCTACGTAAAAGACATGTCACTTGAAGTCCCAGGCGCTAGCGTATTCACCAAAGAGTGGAACCCAGAGCTCGATATCAATTTGTCTAGCAACGCTGAAAAACTAGATGACGATCATTATCAAATCATCCTAACTGTGAGCGTTACTGCCAAAAATGCGGAAGAAGCAGCATTTATCGCTGAAGTGCATCAAGCAGGTATCTTCTTACTAAAAGATATTCCAGAAGATCAAATCGGTCAAATCCTAGGCGCATACTGCCCTAACGTGTTGTTCCCATATGCTCGTGAAGTCATCAGTGACATCGTGACGCGTGGTAGCTTCCCACAATTGCTACTAGCACCTGTGAACTTTGATCAAGCGTATGCACAGAGCCAGCAGCAAGCACAAGTTGATGCTCAAGGTAACGCATAAGCATTAATTAAAATATGCGAGCTCTACCAGTCGTATATTTGATAAAAGGCCGTTTACTTATAATGAGTAAGCGGTTTTTTTTGTGGGTATTTTTTGTGAGGTACAAAATCATCAGCCATAAAAAAACCCTGCTATTAAACAGGGTCTTCAATGACTACATCGACTGGCTAAATCAATTAGCTAACATCGAACATTAGCCTTTTAGTGCAGACAAAATTTGCTGCTTAACGTCATCGATACCTTGCGTACCATCAAACTTGTCATAGTTAGGCGCATCATCGCCTTCTTTAGCTTTGTCTTGGTAAAAACCAACCAATGCTGACGTTTGCTCATGATAAGTAGATAGACGGTCACGAATAGTCGCTTCTTGGTCATCTTCACGCTGGATAAGCGCTTCACCAGTGACATCATCGATGCCTTCAACCTTTGGTGGATTGTGATCGACATGATAAACACGACCTGAACCTGGATGCTGACGACGGCCAGACAAACGGCTCACGATCTCGTCATCAGGCACACTGATTTCGATAACATGATCGATAGCAACATCAGCGTCTGCAAGTGCTTGCGCTTGAGGAATAGTGCGCGGGAAACCATCTAGGATACAACCATTCACACAATCAGGCTTAGCGATACGCTCTTTCACTAGGTTGATAATGAGGTCATCAGAAACCAAACCACCAGCATTCATGATATCTTTGGCTTTTTTGCCAAGCTCGCTACCTTCTTTAATTGCTGCACGTAGCATGTCGCCAGTTGAGATCTGTGGAATATCATATTCTTTAGAAATAAACTGGGCTTGGGTACCTTTACCGGCGCCTGGTGGTCCTAGTAAAATAATACGCATCATTACACGACTCTCCTTAATAGATAGGATTTTGGGATTAATAAAACTCTGGGATTAGTTGTTTGCAAAGCTACCTTACCTTGTGGCCCTGCAAAGCTCAAGTATTTTCATTATTGATGTGATAAGTTGGCATGACTTATCTGTTCATACATGGTCAATTTAAGATAAAAAACAGCAGCATTGACTGCGTTTGGAATGCCCATTTATATATTTGGGTTTACTTCATATCTCTTTCAAATTAGAGTAATCATAACACTGCTGCTCGCGTCCGTACTGAGCAACAGCGTCTATATGATAAATACCATTAGCGTCCGGTATTTATATGACTACTATGACTATGGCACTTGTTGATTGATTTCCACGTTGACCTGATTTTGTTCTGCGCTGATAACCACTGGATTGCCCGAGAGGTCGCCTGACTCTGCGGTAGCATTGCCACTATGACTGATACGAGCGATGACCGCTAGCTGTACTTTATCAGAACGAGCTGATCCTAGGGTACGCTCTGGCATCATAGCATCTAGATCACTTAGGCTAATAACAGCTTCGCCTTGTTTGATATTGCTAATTGGTAGACGCTTAGCCGCAAATGGTGGACCACCTTTCACATCACGTATCGCCACAAACAGAGTATCGTCAGCCTTTACCAATGGTAACAGACTAGCATTTATTTTGACTGTTACTTCGACGCCTTCAGAGGCTTGCTGCTGCTGCATGACTACATTAGCACTAAGCTCGTCTAGACTTGATAGCGCTTGCGTATGATCACCCGGTTTGGCCGCGATACTATCACGCAGACGTTTAATCCAGCCTTGCGCTTGATCGAAGTTACTAGCACGGGCTTCACCCATCGCCATAAGCATTTGTGCGCCCTCATGCTCTGGGTTTGTGGCTAATATGTTTTCTAATACACGGCGACTATTGGCATCTAACTGACCTTTATTAGCAAAGAAACTGATCTGCGCATAAGTGGTCGCAATCTCTTCGTTATCAGGTGATAGACGATAAGCGCGCGACAACGCTTCTAATGCCGAATCAGTCGCCTCTAATGACAAGAACAGCTCTGATAGGCGCATCCAGCGATTATAGTCACTAGCATGACGATAGACGTTAGTCTGCATGGCACTAATCAGCTGATTACCATCTTCAATTGCCCAAGCCGGTGGCTGATCGATTCTACCTGTCAATAAATCGTCCGCCACTTGACCGACTTTGTCCTCAGCAGCCCACAGCTCAAATACAGGTGTGCGATCACCTACCATCAGATATGCCATGGCCGTTAATACCTGTCTCTTATACACATCTCCGAGCCCACGAGACGGACTCCTATC
>CAJXUF010000158.1 GCA_913061175.1 uncultured Psychrobacter sp. | reverse complement strand
AACTATCTAAACGCTTTGATGAAGAAATTATCGCTCTAGAGAAGCGCGCCTATGAAGTGGCAGGTGAAGAGTTCAATCTTGGCTCTCCTAAGCAGCTCGGTGAGATGCTGTTCGAAAAGCTAGGCGTTACTGGTGGTAAAAAAACCAAGTCTGGTCAATACTCGACTGGTGAGGCGGTACTATCAAAAATTGATCATCCATTGGTCGACATTACCTTGGAGTATCGCGGACTGTCCAAGCTTAAGAGCACTTACACTGATGCACTCGATAATGTCGCAGATAGCGAAACCGATCGCGTGCATACTAGCTACCATCAGGCATTAACGAGCACTGGGCGTCTGTCATCGACAGATCCTAACTTGCAAAACATCCCCATTCGTACTGCGACTGGTCGCTTAATTCGTCAAGCCTTTATCGCACCAGAAGGACGCGTTATTTTAGCTGCGGATTATTCACAAATCGAATTGCGTTTAATGGCGCATTTCTCAGGTGATAAAAACCTAACCCACGCCTTTAACGAAGGGTTAGATATCCACGCGGCCACTGCTGCCGAAGTACTTGGTAAGGATGTCGCAGACGTCACCTCAACCGAGCGTCGTAATGCTAAAGCCATCAACTTTGGTTTGCTATACGGTATGAGTGCCTTTGGACTTGCCAAGCAGCTACGGATGAGCCGCGGCGAAGCACAAGACTATATCGATATGTACTTTGAGCGTTATCCAGGCGTCAAAAACTATATGATCAATACTCGTGCCAGTGCCTATGAGCAAGGTTATGTCGAAACAATATTGGGCCGCAAGCTCTATACGCCTGATATCAATCATAGTAACCGTATGGTCAAGCAAGGTGCTGAGCGCGCGGCGATTAATGCGCCACTACAAGGCTCTGCTGCTGATCTAATCAAACTTGCTATGATTGCCGTTGATAAAGTGCTGCCAAAAGCGCAAGCTAAAATGCTGCTACAGGTTCACGATGAACTGGTGTTTGAAGTAGATACCGATAAAGTAGACGAAGTTAGCCAGCTGATTACTGATGCAATGCAAGATGTCTTGACAACTACGGCAGTAGAAAAAGGCTGGAATGTCGACTTTGCAGTGCCTTTATTAGTGGAGACTGATAGTGGTCAAAACTGGGATGAGGCGCACTAGACATAAACTGTCATTAACTGCCATTTAATCAAGCATGTAAGGCACGATTATTTATATACCTTGCAGATATGATAGTTTTTGATAACTGATACTACAATGAGTCATTATATATTGTTTATATTAACAATCACTTATGACCAGTTAGTTATATTTCATAACAGTAATATCTAGGTACGGAGTTTATAATAGGTCATCTGTTAAACCCTAACTATTCGATATTTTTGCTTTAAAGTGAGCCTTTGGGCTCACTTTTTTGTTTTTAACACATTCTTTTTGATACGCAGGAGTCATTTATCTTGAGTTCAGATGGCATTATTGAAATCCCTGGCATTATCCTTTTGGTAGTATGCCTATTGCGCAGTTCACAATATGTTATGAAAAGTCATGTCAAACAAATTAAGGCTTTTTGGCTAGCAGCCGTACTTATATTCGTCTCTGTCATTCGTCGAGAGTTGAACTATCTACCAGACTTACTGGTTCCAAGCGATTTTTCAATGCTTGGTCAGTCTTATGACTGGTGGGAGGACAGCGTCCTTACCGTTATCTATCTCGTCGCGCTCGGTTTGCTAATCTATTCGAGGCATTACCTATGGGCAGTGCTAAAAAACGTTCCAGTTTCGCTCTATCTTAGCGTTACTGTACTTGCTATCATTCAGTACATGGGCGAGAACGCTATTATGTTCCCGCATACATTTGGGGAAATTGTCGAAGAGCTGGCTGAGACTGCAATTTATGGCATTGCCTTGACCTATTTATGGCGATTTAAACTGGCTGACTATCAGTCATGTCTGGTACAGAAGTTAAATTATAAGTTCGACCACGCCAATAATTAAAACTATAAGTTTGATTTCTCATTTAGCGACTTTGCTATCTTACAAAGCCTTAGCACAAACTTTATAAACAATTACGGCTGCTCATTTTGAGTAGCCGTTTTACGTTCTAGCCATTGTCTTACATTTTTTGAACATCCTGTCACACCTTACTACTAGTGAAAAGTTGATTAAGCGTACAAACTGAGAAGCATATTATCTACATTGCAATGAGCGATGCTTTAACAAGTCAGCGCGATATTTTTACTTCTAATGATGGCGACATCTAATAACTACAATAAGGAATTATTCATGGAAAACTCAAAAAACCCACTACCAGAAGAGATGGATCATATTGACGGTAATCGTCGTGACATCAATGACAGCGTCGATAACTTAAATAATTTAGATAACAACAATCAAGATGAACAAGACAACCAATTGGTTGATTTGGACAACCCTATGCTGCATACCATCGATAACGATGATGTGATTGATAATAGTGCGGGATTTAATAACTCAGAAGTCGGTAGTGATGCGACCCAAGGGCTGACACCTGCGCATCGTCAAAATATTGATGAGTCACGTGTCGATGAGATTTTGGTTCAGGACAACCTCGATGACAGCAATTATCCAGATGCAATGGATATTGTTGATAGAGAAGCGGCCGAACGTAGCAACGATGATGATTTTTAGAACTTAATACGTCTGTTGATTTACCTCTCTAAACCAAAAAAGCACGCTTAACTATATTAAGCGTGCTTTTTTATTCTACTATTCAACTTACTAAAACAGCGACTCTCGATTGACTAAACCCAGCCATTTAGCGTGCCAGCCCAACCTTTTACCAGAGGCAAGCTCAACGCTTCAAGCAATTCAATATGTGTTTCATCAAGGTTTAATGCAGGAATATAATGATATTCTTGCCCGCCAGTATTAAGGAAGTTGTCACGGTTTTCAATGGCTAGCTCCTCTAGTGTCTCTAGACAATCTGCCGAGAACGCCGGACTGATTACCTGTACCGAGCGCACACCTGACTTACCCCAATTTTCCAACACCACATCGGTATATGGCTTAACCCACTCTTGCTTACCAAAGCGTGACTGGAAACTAATAATCCACTCGTCATCGTTCAGGCCAAGTTCATGCGCCACTTGCGCAGCCGTACATTTACAGCGTTTAGGATAAGGATCGCCTTTATCAGCATAAGGCTGCGGGATACCATGAAAACTAAACATCAATTTTTCAGGCTTGCCATGCTTCTCTTGAAAACGGCGAATAGAGTTGGCCAATGCTTGAATATATAGTGGATGGGCAAAGTAGTCTTTAACAATCGTATAATTTGGCAAGTTGCGTTGCTTGAGCGTCCACTTCGTCAGCGCATCATATACGGCACCGCCTGAAGAGGCAGAGTACTGTGGAAACAACGGCAGTATGACAAAGTGATCTACCCCTTCACCACGTAGCGCGTCCATGACATCAGGCAAACCAGGATTACCATAGCTCATCGCCGGATGCACGGAGACTCGAAATGGTGCCACACTATCGGCCAAACGTGGTTCTAATAGCTCAACTTGGCTTTTTAGTATTTTACGAATCGGTGAATCACCTTCCCAGATACTGGCGTAAGCCTTTGCTACGCGCTTAGGACGACTTGGTAAGACAAATAGATTCAGAATAATAGCCCATAGGAATTTGGGAATCTCGATTACTCGTGGATCTGACAAAAACTGTTTGAGGTAGCGACGTACGGCTGGTGCCGTTGGCTCATCTGGGGTACCAAGATTCACTAACAAAACGGCAATACGTGGGGGCAATTTAGGTTTCATAGCAGCACTTTATTAGCAGTAAGTTATTAAGGGTGAGGTCAAAATAATAAGAGACGATACTGTTAAGACACAGTTGAATAGACACCTCATTAGTGTAGCATTTTATCTATTAATGACGCGGGCTAAAAGCGCACCTATACAATTTGATACGCAGTTGCTATTTATTAACTCTTGATTACTTGATGCTGGCGGCTTACTCGTTATTCATTTATAAAGTATGTTCCATAAAAACTACGATCGATGCGCTCGAAAGGCGCGCTCGATGGTTGTACTCCAACGCGCATCACCATACAATAGGCAGGCCCAGTTTATAAAAACCGTGTAGGCAAAATAGCCTGTTAGCAACGTGCCATTTTGCTTTTATTTTATTGATGATTGTAGTCTTGCGAGGTAGCTTTGAACGCACGCTCTGATAATACCAGTGACCAGCATCCTAATTCACAACCTCACTCTAATAGCTCAGCCAATATTGAAAGTGCTGTAGGGTCTGTGGGTGTCGTTACGCCCCAAAATTTTCATTTCGCGGAGCCCTTAACGTTAGAATGCAACCGTACCCTACCCTCGTTTGACTTGATGGTAGAGACTTACGGTACGCTCAATCGCGATAAATCAAATGCGATTCTGATTTGCCACGCGTTATCTGGCAATCATCATGCAGCTGGCTTCCATAGTGCTGATGACAAAAAAGCAGGCTGGTGGGACAATATGATTGGCCCCAATAAAGCAATTGATACCAATCAGTTTTATGTAGTATGTGTCAATAATATCGGCAGCTGTTTTGGTTCAACAGGGCCTACCACTATTAACCCTGATAGCGTTGATTCGGATAGTGTTAGTTCGGACAGCCTTGATGCAAATAGCAGCGATGAGCCGCAAGTGTATGGCCCTGATTTTCCGCTGATCACCATCAAAGACTGGGTAAAAACCCAAGCAATGCTCTCAGATCGTCTAGGCATCGACGTTTGGCATGCGATTGTTGGTGGTTCAATGGGCGGTATGCAAGCGCTACAATGGTCTGTTGATTATCCAGAGCGGTTAAAGCGCTGTGTGGTCATCGCCAGCACACCAAAGCTATCTGCTCAAAATATCGCCTTCAACGAAGTGGCGCGCCAATCTATATTATCCGATCCTGACTTTAAAGACGGGCGCTATATACAAGAAGGCACTTATCCTCGTCGCGGACTGATATTGGCGCGTATGGTTGGCCATATTACTTATCTAACTGATGACGCGATGAAAGCAAAATTTGGTCGTGATTTAAAATCTGGCAAATTCATGTATGGCTACGATGTCGAGTTTCAGGTCGAAAGCTATCTACGCTATCAAGGCGAGCGCTTTAGTGAAAACTTCGATGCCAATACTTATCTGCTCATGACTAAAGCCTTAGATTACTTTGATCCGACGCGCGACTATCCATCAACGGTAGCAAAAGATACTACAGAGTCGGCAGTGCAAATAGAAGACTCAATCGCGGCGTCAGTCGAATCTAGCAAAGCGAATGCACAGAGTGAGTTAGAAGATGCAGTAACGACGATTGAAGATATTGAGTCTGATCGTCAGCAAGAGCTTTCTGCGCTTAAAGCTGCCTTTGCTCATACACAATGCCAGTATCTAGTCGTGTCATTTACCACTGACTGGCGCTTTGCACCTGAGCGCTCGCAAGAGATTGTCGATGCACTGATGGCCACTGGCAAACCCGTCAGCTATATCAATATTGACGCGCCGCACGGACATGACTCATTCTTGTTTGATATTCCTCGCTACATGGGTGCGGTTAAAGGATTTTTGACTGCGCCATTTATTACCCCTAGCCGCCCAGCCACAGGAGAGCGCTCATGAGAATGGATCACCAACTGGCAGAGCGTTGGATTGCGCCGCAAGCACATGTACTGGACTTAGGTTGTGGTAATGGCGAGCTGCTTGCCCACTTACAGCAAAAACTAGGCGTGACAGGTTACGGACTAGAGATTGATGAAGACAAAATCAATGAGGCGATTGGTAATGGTCTATCGATTGTCGAGCAGGATCTCAACGATGGTTTAGCGCGTTTTGCTGATAACAGCTTTGACACGGTTGTCATGGCACGTGCCCTACAAGCAGTAAAAGCACCTGACGAGTTGTTGCTTGATATGCTGAGAGTTGCCCGTGAAGCAGTCATCACCTTTCCTAACTTTGCGCATTGGCAAAACCGCATTCATTTAGGGCTTAAAGGTATGATGCCTGTCTCTGAAGCGCTGCCTTACGAATGGTACAACACACCAAATATTCACCTATGTACCTTTAAAGATTTCGAACTGTTATGTGCGCAGCATGATATTCATATCATTAATCGTTTTGCCGTTAGTGATTCTGAAAAAGGCCATACACCTTTGATGAAGGCGTTAATTAGGCAAGCGCCTAACTTGTTAGCAGACGTCGCTATCTACCGAGTGACCAAGAAATAACCGTTAAATTATCAGCTGGCTTTATGTTTTATAGAATGTTAAACAGTGCTGTAAGTCCTGATATTAACCTTAATAGATTGTTAACTTAATATAATTTTTTAGTAACTGTCTGATTTTGTTAAGGACAATCAGGTACAAACGTCTATGAGACCTTGTAATTAGTATTTGAGTTTCGTAAGTTTGGGTGTTAAGCTAGCAAAATATTGTCAGCCACCCCACTATTACGACCGTTTGTCTAATCAGTTAGGGTGAAATCTCTGATTTAGAGATGACAACCCCCTTTTGCTAATGATTAGGTAAGTTCATATCGCAAGATTCCACCTAATTGTTATCGCCGTCTGACTGTCTTTAGCGAGACAATGTTTAGCGGTACAATTTTTTTTGCTTATTAACTGCCTAATTTTGGAGCTGCTATGAAATTATTAAAAGCTGCGTTGTTTACTGCATTATTTTCTTGTGCTGGTTTAGCCAATGCTGAGTTAATATCAAACGTACCGCTTGATACCTCACGTTTTGAGCTTATGCCTGTGAGCGAGTTGTCTAGTCGTGCCGCCCAAGGTAACGATCACGCACAGTTCTATCTGGCCAAGCGTTTGCAAAAAGGTGAAGGTATTGCGCAAAATACCCAACAAGCAATCCAGTGGTATACAAAAGCGGCTCAGCAAGGTGTTGCTCCTGCTCAGCTGAATCTTGCTATCATGTATTTGCGCGGTGAAGGTGTACAGCCTAACTTGCAACAAGCCCGTTTGTGGTTAGAAAAAGCTGCAATGCGTGGCGATAACCGTGCTAGCTACACGCTTGCGCTACTAGATGAAAAACAAAAAAATCTAGTCGATGCCTATAAATGGTATGACTTGGCTGCCCGTGATGGCATGTTAGACGAAAAAGTCCGTAACAAGGCACGTGGTAAAATTGGTCAGTTGGCATTGAACCTATCAAGTGATGACATCGCCAGTGCTCGTAGCAAAGCAGATACTCTGTCTCTTATACACATCTGACGCTGCCGACGATATGCAGTGTGTAGATC
>CAJXUF010000157.1 GCA_913061175.1 uncultured Psychrobacter sp. | reverse complement strand
CGAGATAGGAGTCCGTCTCGTGGGCTCGGAGATGTGTATAAGAGACAGGAAAAACCAGTTCATCGAACAAACTGAGTTATTGAACAAACTGAGTCGGCAAAAAGAACGTACGCGCGTCTGACTGTTGACGTAGCTCTACGAGTAGCGTTTGCATGTCTTCAGAAGGGTCTTGATTATTGACCAAGTTGCCAAATAGCTCGTTGGCGACCGTGGTCATCGCAACCACGCTTTGTAATAAATGCTCGATGATCTCATTATCTATACCAACTGCTTCGACATCGATGGCATTTTTGTAGCGTATCTCACCATCGTTAACATCCATCTCTAGATTACCGACTAGCATGTCATAGTTGATTTGGGTGATAAGTAGCATCGCAGCGCTTTGATGAGTTTCTGGTATCAAAAATGGCAAGATGCCGTAGATGGCCAATAGTTTGTTTTTTTCTTGCACCCGAAACAGATAGCCACAGTTTATTTGCTTATGACTCATTCTCAAGGATAAATGATGCGACTTTTGGCTGTCGTTGGTTTTGGGTCGATAATGCGTGTAGTGCCACTGCTTGTCATTGAAGTATTGCTTTAAGCAGTCGACGATAGGCGTGTTACTTTGGTCTTGAGGTTCCGCATTTGCGCTATCGGTTTCTAAGTTATCGGTTTTGAGTTGAGATGTATTTGTTTGCGCTTGTGCTTGAGGGTTATTCTGTTCGCTGCCCTGATTCGCCTCTAACTCATGAGAGATATCAGAAATATCAGCTGATATATTTTTTGTATTATTAACCTCGCTGTCAGCAAGTGATGCAGGCCTTTGCTCGCTTGCAGCATCGACGACTGACTGCGGTGCGGCAGCAGTCAGTAACCGTTTGATCTTTTGCCACAAGCTGAGTTTATTGCGTTGACTCATAATAGTATGCTGACAAGTAAGGGTTATAAATTAATCGTGAGTGAATGCCAAACCTTCTTTGATAGCAGGCTGTGCATAGAACGCTGCTAGCATTTCACGAATATGAGCCGTTAACCAAGGCGTCTCAAGAGCATCGTACACGATAGGCAGTAGGGTAGTGCTACATTGCTTCATGGCCGCTTCATCAATGTGCAAGCTCGCCGCGATGGTCGCCATCGTGTCAGACTGATGATTGGCATACCAAGTGTCAATGCTTGCCGTTACCAAACTGTGCAGATACGGTGACAGTCGCAGGCGGTTATAGCTTTGTTGGATACTGGCTTCGATATGGTCGATGCTACTATTACCAGGCTCATCGCTTAAGTAGGTTTGCAGCTCGCTGATCGGTTGGTCTTTGATACGATCCCAGCCCATAACCATCAGACGTGCTACCTCTTCGTTTGACAAGTGTTCTTGGGCATTGGCTTCGGCTTTGCGCGTCAAATCTTTGATATTGCGATGCAGGTACGTTTGCAGTTTTTCATCGAGGTTTTTGTTGGTCGCCTTTTCAAAAGAGCTACGCCCAAGCTTCATTAATTTACCAACGCCACCTGCTTTATCGAGGGTGCTTTCCATGAAATCATTGATAGCGTGATAGAGTGTTTGGGTCAATAAATCTGCAAAGGTTTCGTTACCGACTAGCGTATGAATCAATATATTGCGCTGCTGCTCGTGACTACCGATATAGTTGGCCAAAGTTTCAACTTGGGCATCATCGACCAGCTCAGATAAAGGCACATTATCATTAACTGGGTGATAAATAATAGTGTGTAAAATATTACGGATATCGGTACGCATCACCTCAGTCATCGGCTGATTTAACAGCCAGTCTTTCATCAGCTGTTGTAAATGGTCACAGGTAATATATTTGCTTAAAGGCTGCGCACCAAACCATTGCCAAGCTTCCATCGCTAGTGGCTCAGCTTGATTGTGCAACCACTGCTGCATAAAGTTGAATTGAGCATCAATCAAGCTATCTACTGTCAAACGGCTGGCTGATGGCTCTTTTGACAAGCGAGTGTCTGCGTTGTCATTGTTAGTTTCTGCAGCAGTATTAGGTTTTTGGCTATCTTGTGAAGTCGGCATAGGTTTTAAAGTCATATTTTAAAGTCATGTTTTTTTGAGGTCGTACTTTTTGAAGTCAGAGTAATCGACAATTTGTTATACTGTGTGTTTGTAGCGAGCATAGGGTATTATGCCACGAACATTGCCTTTGTTTGTGATGAATATTGACTGCTGCTTGATAAATAACCAGAGGTTTTGATGACGGTTTTGGATACGCCTTTACTTGCACTTGATGAGCTGACGGTTCAGCGCGGTGAGATACCGCTGTGCGAAGGAGTTGCGTTACAGCTATCTGCGGGTAGTATTTGCCATCTAATCGGAGCAAATGGGACGGGAAAGACCACGTTACTTATGCAATTGGCTGGATTGTTACCTGTTTTGTCAGGTGAAGTTACTTATCAAGGACAATCGGGTCTGCCCATCCAGCCTTTATATGTCTCGCATCAATTAGGCATCCATCCAAATCTGACAGTAGCCCAGAATCTGACGTTTCTACTGAACTTATATGGCATTACGCCAAGCGCTGCTGATATTGACGATGCACTCACATGGGTTGGGCTGCAAGGGTTTGAAACGATCAGCTCCAGTCATTTGTCCGCTGGGCAAACGCGGCGCATCACGCTGGCGCGATTGTACCTACTAACTCCTGACGTGACACCGCTCTGGTTACTTGATGAGCCTTTCACGGCGCTGGATGTCGATATGGTGGCACGTATGGAAGAGCGGTTATGTGACTTTGCACAGGCTGGCGGGTCGATACTAATGACCAGTCATCAGGCAGTCGGTGTCGCCAATCAGGTGCTCGATTTGTCAGATTATATGGTATAAGTTTTATTGCTATCAGTACCATCAGTATATGTGCAAGGACAAATAATGACAGACAGTCCAATACAAGTAGGATCAGTAGCAGCCATGAATAAAAGTCCAAAAGCTATTGTTGCAGCGCCTCGCAGTATTGAGTTTATGCAGCTGTGGCGCCGTGAATGGCAAGTCAAGCAGCAAGGAGCGGTACAATGGTTGTATCCGTTAGTACTGTTCTTAGTGATTATTACTTTGTTTCCGTTGGCAGTCGGTAGTGAGCCTGTGCTATTGCAGCGTCTGGGCGTATCAGCAGTGTGGATTGCTGCATTGCTGTCACTGGTAATGGGTGTTGATGGATTATTCAAGCCTGCGCTTGATAATGGTACGCTTGCGCAATTGGTCGTGGCCAAAGCGTCACTACCGCTATGGGTGCTGATTAGACTGGTCATTCATTGGATTTTTAGTAGTGGTATTGTGGCAGCGCTTAGCTTGCTTGCCGTGCCGTTATTTCAGCTCAGTTGGTTTGAAGCGTGGATATTGATGGCTTCTATCGTGACAGGTAGTCCAATGCTCCTAATGCTATCCGCGATTGCCAGTAGCTTGACGCTATCGTTAAAGAATGGGGCAGTATTAGTTCCCTTGATTGCTTTACCGATGCAGTTGCCAGTATTGATTTTTGCTACGGGTGCGGTTGATTTATTTGCTTCTGGGCTGAACGGTTTACCCATTTTAGCCTTATTGCTGGCAGGAAGTATTGTTTCTGTCCTAGTTATGCCTTGGGTGATTGCTACCACTTTAAAAATGTCATGGCTTAATTAAACGATTTGCTTGTTGCAATCCTAAAGTCCAGTTATCTAAGTCTAGTTATCTGCACCACATGTATTAACATCGTGGTGAAAACTGGCAATTTTGCTATAATAGTCAATTGAATACGTAAACAGCTCTTTGTAGATTCTATCCAGTGTTTAACGCCAGCAGGTGAGTTGATAGTGGTGCTTTGGTAGACCGCATCCTTTATCACCAGTAAGCTGTGTAATAGGTTTCTTCCCATGCCCAACCTGAATAACGTCTCATCCCCTAGCTTGTGGCAGCGCATTTGGCAGGGTTTCTTGACCACTGTGGGTACCAAGCAGTTTTTTCGTATCTTTAGCCCTTGGGTTAAGTGGTTAGCGGTACTAGCCAGTCTCTGTTTGCTCATTGGTAGCGTATGGGGCCTTGCTTTCGCGCCGCCTGATTATCTTCAGGGCAATAGCTATCGCATTATATTTATCCATGTTCCCGCTGCCAGTCTTGCCATTTCTATCTATTTTTCTCTTGCGGTTCTGGGAGTGATCTATTTGGTATGGAAGATTAAGACGGCCAGTTTGGTCGCGCAGGCACTTGCCCCAATGGGGTTTTTGCTATGCGTCATCAGTTTGCTTACAGGTTCTATCTGGGCAAAGCCGACGTGGGGTACTTATTGGGTGTGGGACGCACGCCTTACGTCAATGCTAATATTGGCGTTTTTGTACGCGGGCGTGATGGCGTTGTTTGCCGCTTTTGAGCATACGGCCAATCGTGGTAAAGCGGCTGCTATTTTATCTATCGTGGGCGCAGTGAACCTGCCTATTATCAAGTACTCAGTAGAGTGGTGGAATACCTTGCATCAAGGCGCGACCTTTAGTTTGACCGCCGCACCGAAGATGTCGGCAGATATGTGGATGCCTTTGCTACTGATGATTATCGGCAGCTATTTACTGGTTGCAACATTAGCGATTTATCGTACCAACACGCTGATTTTATACCGTGATCAAGGCAAAGCGTGGGTCAAAGAATACATTCGTGGTCAACACAAATAACGGCTAGGAAAATACTATGCAGCCCTACTTTTATAGCGTATCTGAGTTTTTCGCCATGGGTAAGCATGGGGTTTTTGTGTGGTCGTGCTGGGCGATAACGATTGGCGTGATGTTGGCATTTATTATCTATAGCCGCAGACAACGACAGTCACTTATCAAACAGCTGACCATCCAGCAAGCGCGTCAAGCACAACGGACGACCAAAACCTCAACGCCTGCGACTAAACAAACTGAATAAAAAATCATCTTAATATCATGGTTTTAGCGTAAGAAACCGTATCCTTACACTGACAAAAATATGACCTTATGGGCAGTGATGAGGCTTATTGATTCGGCCGAAAAATGCTACCATATAGCGATTAGAAGAGTACGATTAGAAAGACATTTTTAGAACGTTTTTCTAATGGTGGTTTCTTCAAATTTTTCTGTTTTATAGATTGATTATGGTTTATAAAACAGTGACTCATTAATGGGGTAGTGGTATGAATGCAGTTCGTCGGAAAAAACTGACGTGGGTTATGTTTACGCTGGCAGGTGCGGCAGTAGCAGTTATGTTGGTTATCTATGCCATCGGGCAGCAAACTGACTACTACTTTGATGCAACTGCGATTGCCCAAGGTGAAGCGCCTCAAGACAAACGTATTCGTGCTGGTGGTATGGTGGTTGCCGGTAGTGTGCAGCGTGCAGCAGACAATCCATTAAATGTTGAGTTTGCGATTACTGATTTTCAATCAACCGTGCCAGTGACTTATCAAGGTATTCTGCCAGACCTATTTGCTGAAAACTCAGGCGTCGTAGCTACGGGTAAAATGCAGGGCGATACTTTCGTTGCTGGGGAAGTACTGGCTAAGCATGACGAAAACTATATGCCACCAGAAGTTGCTAAATCTATGAAAGAAAATAATCGCAGCGGAGCGATACCTACTTCTGAACAGTATAATCCTGCTGAAAAGATTCATGAGACCGAAACGCTACAGCAGTAATGATTGTGAATTTTCATACCATATAAAAAAGCCACCGATAATCGGTGGCTTTTTATTGCGCTGTGGTGTTTAGCTAATCATACTTATTAACTCGATTAGTCATCCCATACTGGGCTATAGTCAGGATGTTCAATTTTGCGACCGTCAGAGCTGGCTAGGTTGCCGATTTTTTCTAACTCATCTGCACTTAACTCAACTTTAATGGCATCTAGATTGCCTTGCAAGTGATCAGGATTAGACGTTTTCGGAATAGCCACACGATGCTTGTCTGATAAAATCCATGCTAACGAGATTTGTGCTGGCGTTACGTTATGCTTATCTGCAATCTCTTTAATTACTTCGTTATCAAATACATCACCACGCGCTAATGGCGAGTAAGCTTCTAATAGAATATGATGATTATTCAAAAAGGTCTGCAATGTGTTTTGCTTAATGAACGGATGGAACTCTACTTGGTTCACTACGATAGGCACATCAGCATATTTCTTGGCTTCAATGATATTAGCAATATTGAAGTTCGAGACACCAATATGACGTGTCAAGCCTTGCTTTTGGAGTTCGCACAGCGCAGGAATGGTCTCAGATAATGGCACGCGGTCATCAGGCCAGTGCAATAGCAATAGATCGACATAATCTGTACCCAAATCCTCCAGAGAACGCTTCGCTGCTGCGACCAATTTTTCTGGTTCAAACTTCATATCATCTGGAAAAATCTTGGTAGTCAAAAAGAACTTATCACGAGCCACGCCTGATTGTCTGATGCCTTCGCCAACTTCTTTTTCATTACCGTAAGCTTGAGCGGTATCAATATGCTCATACCCCATTTCTAACGCTTTTTTGACCACATCTACGCAATCTTGCCCAGTTGACTGCCAAGTACCTAGCCCTAGAATTGGGATATTTGCTTGTCCAGCGGTACGAATATTATAGTTTTTAGCGCTCATATTGTTATCCTTATTATGTGTGTCTTATAATTTTCATTAGTTTTAAATGTCATCAATAGTATGGTTTAACGAGTAAATTACTATTGAGCCCGTCCACTATAAGAAAAACCAAGGACAAGTGGAAGCGTGAGTGACGGTTTCCTACAAAGGGCAAACAGGCTGTAACGTGATTTTTGATAGTTATTTGATAGTTATTTAATGCATAGTTAGTATTTTGATAACCTATTGGAAAACAGCATTCCTAGAATAAAAGACAAAAAAACGCCCATCACTCTAAGTAATGGGCGTTTCTATTAATCATAACACCTAAAAAGCTAGGTATTTTTGATTTAAAGTCTTATTGAGCATCAGCTTCTGTAGTTTCTGGAGCATCAGCGCTTTCAGTTTTAGCAGCAGTGTCCGTATGTGCGCTATGATCAGTACCCCAGATTTTTGGGTACTTATAGCCAGGGAACGTTTCATGAGCGTACTTTTTGAAAGCTTCTGAGTTATAAGCGTTGGTCACATCTTCAACCCATTTCTTACCAGTATCAGCAGTTTTGATTGCTGACCAGTTTACATAAGCAAAGCTTGGCTCTTGGAACAATGCTTCGGTCAATTTGATACCAGAGTCAGTAGCATAGTTACCGTTGATAACCGCGAAGTCTGTCTCTTATACACATCTCCGAGCCCACGAGACGGACTCCTATCTCGT
>CAJXUF010000156.1 GCA_913061175.1 uncultured Psychrobacter sp. | reverse complement strand
TAGCGATGCTGGTATTGCACGTATCGTCGATATTGATACTGATGAAGTACTACTCGAAAAACGCGTTGAGAAAGGTGATATCTGGCGCATGTGTCAGGTTAAAGACGAGCCTATCCAAGACTGGGTAAAACTTGCTGTACGCCGTGCTCGTGAATCAGATACGCCTGTAATCTTCTGGTTAGACCCATACCGTCCACATGAAAACGAGCTAATCAAAAAAGTTAGAACGTATCTAAAAGATCACGACACTACTGGCTTACATATCGAGATTATGTCTCAGGTTCGTGCGATGCGTTATACCCTAGAGCGTGTTGCTCGTGGTCTAGATACTATCTCTGCGACCGGTAACATCTTACGCGATTACCTAACTGACTTGTTCCCTATCCTAGAGCTAGGTACCAGTGCCAAGATGCTATCAGTTGTACCATTAATGAAAGGCGGCGGTTTGTTTGAAACTGGCGCTGGTGGTTCTGCACCGAAGCACGTTGAGCAGCTGACAGAAGAAAACCATCTACGTTGGGATTCACTTGGTGAGTTCTTGGCCTTGACGGTATCGTTGGAGCATCTTGCAAACAACGACAACAATGCTAAGGCTCAAATCTTGGCAGACACGCTAGATACAGCAACAGAAAAACTGCTACTAAACGATAAGTCGCCATCACGTAAAACTGGCGAGCTCGACAACCGTGGTAGCCACTTCTATCTAGCGATGTACTGGGCAGAAGAGCTTGCAGCGCAAGATAAAGATAGCGAGCTAAAAGCGCAATTTACATCTTTCGCGCAAAAGCTAAAAGAGAACGAAGAGGCCATCGTTAAAGAACTTAACCAAGCTCAAGGCAAGCCAGTAGATATCAAAGGCTACTACTATGCTGATGAAGAATTGGCTAAGAAAGCAATGCGTCCAAGCGCTTTGTTCAACGAGACATTGGCATCGCTATAATTTTAAGCGATTGCTCTTAGACATTAAGCCTACTCGCTTTTGGTTTTATACTCAGAAGCGATTAAGCAAGTTTAAGTTTTAGTACAAAACACCTCAACCGTCTTAGAACGTTGGGGTGTTTTTTTGTGTTTTCTACAATCTTTATAAAGAGTGAAATAAAAAAAGCCACCTATATAATTAGGCGGCTTTTTGTACATAATAATAAAATAGAATGATTAGAGTTTAAGTAGTCTTAGGCTTCCATATGCTTAATAATCGCCTTACCAAACTCAGAAGTACTCAATAAGGTAGCATCTGGCATCAGACGCTCAAAATCATACGTGACTGTTTTATTGGCAATCGCCCCTTGGATACCACTGATAACAAGGTCAGCTGCCTCCATCCAGCCCATATCACGAAGCATCATCTCAGCAGACAATATCAATGAGCCTGGATTTACTTTATTTTGACCAGCGTACTTGGGCGCAGTACCATGCGTCGCTTCATAAACAGCAATCGCGCCACCTTTGTTTGCACCAGGTGCGATACCAATACCGCCTACTTCAGCGGCCAATGCATCAGAGATATAGTCACCGTTCAGATTAAGCGTTGCTACTACAGAATAGTCTGCAGGACGCATCAAAATCTGCTGCAAAAACGCATCAGCGATGACGTCTTTAATAATAATATCGTTACCCGTTTTTGGATTTTTCATAGTCATCCATGGACCGCCATCTAATGGCTCTGCACCAAAACGCTCTGCCGCTAGCTCATAACCCCAATCCTTAAATGCGCCTTCAGTGAACTTCATGATATTACCTTTATGCACTAGCGTCACATTTGGCAAATCATTATCAATGGCATGCTGAATCGCTTTGCGTACTAAGCGCTGAGAGCCTTCTTTTGAGACAGGCTTGATACCGATGCCGCAGTCTTCAGGGAAGCGAATACTGGTCACACCCATCTCATCTCTCAAGAAATTGATAACTTTTTTGGCATCATCGCTACCCGCTTTCCACTCGATACCCGTGTAGATGTCTTCTGTATTTTCACGAAAGATAACCATATTCGTCAGCTCTGGATGCTGTACTGGGCTTGGCACGCCCTCAAACCAACGTACGGGGCGTTGACATACGTATAGGTCAAGGTTTTGGCGTACCGCGACGTTTAACGAACTAAAGCCACCACCCACTGGTGTGGTCAATGGACCCTTGATACTAATGACGTAGTCTTTTAGAATCTCTAGCGTCTCGCTTGGCAAATAGTCGCCGTCATATACTTTCGCTGCTTTTTCACCAAGATAAGTCTCCATCCAAATGATAGACTTCTTGCCGTGATACGCTTTATCAACCGCAGCATTGACTACTTTTATCATGACAGGCGTGATATCTACACCGATTCCATCACCTTCCACAAACGGAATAATCGGATGATTGGGAACATTTAATGTGAGATCTGCATTTACGGTCACTTTTTCGCCGTCTCTTGGTACGATAACCTTATCATATGACATCGATGATACTCCTTGGTTGTATGTTGGACGTCGTAAGCGAACTAGACACTTTGTTATGCTAACCGTTTTATTATAGTTATAACGCTCTGAGCGCTTATTGGTTAAGCAAAACTTTGATGAGTACGACACTTGCGACATTGATTTGAACAATATGAAAGATAGCTCGAAGCTAAAAAATTAAAATAAAGACCCAAACAATGATTGTCGCTTACAGATAGTAGATATTTCTCTATTAAAAATATAAATACCACTATCAGAATGCGGATTTAGGATAACAGCAAATCTATACAAGCGCTGTCCTACTTTTGTAGCAGGTCATGTGGCATACAGCACATTAAATATATCGCCTTTAGTCTTGTCGCTTAATACTAGCTCTACATCACAAAACATACGCTACAATGATTCATTACTCATCTAAAACTAGGAAACACCGTTTTATGTCTACTTTTAGTCTCATCTTATTCAATAAGCCTTACGGCGTGCAAAGTCAGTTTAGAGATGACAGTAACAATGACCACACCACCCTATCGCAATACTTTACCGATAAGGCTTTGAGAGTTGCTGGTAGGCTAGATGCTACTTCAGAAGGCTTGCTGATTTTGACCGATGATGGTCGCGTTAATAAAGCAATTACTCATCCGCCAAAAGCCAATGCAGGGCGCAAACAAGGTAAAACTTATTTAGTGCAAGTAGAAGGAATCCCTACTGCTGAGCAAATCAATAAGCTTAAATGTGGCGTGGTTTTAAAAGATGGTAAAACGCTACCTGCTGAGGTCAGACACGTTAGTGAGGAAGAACTACCGATGGTACTCTGGCAACGTAATCCACCAATACGTGAGCGTAAAAGCGTACCGGACTCATGGCTGATGCTGACAATATATGAAGGGAAAAATCGCCAAGTCAGACGTATGACAGCGCACGTCGGTCTGCCTTGTCTACGTTTGATACGTTGGTCAGTGGCAGGATTTGAGCTAGGTGAGTTAGCTGTTGGGGAGTTTGTACGTGTTCACCTAACTAGCGAACATTGTCGTCAGCTAGGTATTTTTAACTAGTTTATATGGTTTTGAGTTTAGATACTGTTGATTAATTCACACTGTTTGGCTGTTTAGCCCCTAATATAAAGCTCTGACACTAATATATTACGACCTGTTAAACATAGTGTCTCGAATGGGTAAGGTTTATCTGCTAACATTCAGCACGTAATTGATTATGTATAATAAGTATTATCCATTTATCGTTTGGTTTTTTCACAATAGGGATATGTCATGATTGCTTCTCGTCGTTTTCTTTCATTGGTCACTAGCATTTCTGCAGCGCTTGTATTGAGCGCCTGTCAGCCAACGACAGAGGACAACCAATCAAATCCTGCAGAAGAAACCTCACCGCCAGTGACTGATATGCCACATGCTGAGCATGACGGTATGGCAGACGACACTCTAACAAATGACAGCGATAACAGTGTCAATGATGAGTCTCAAATGAGTGACATACTCAGAGACTATACGAGATCGATGACTAGAATGCATGATGAGATGATGATTGGTATGGGTTATAACGATCCTGATACCGCTTTCGCTAAAGGCATGTTGGGACATCATCGCGGCGCGGTAGAGATGGCAAAAATAGAGCTCAAGTATGGCACTGACGAAGCGATGCGCCAACTTGCTCAAGACGTCATCACGGCACAGCAAACTGAAATCGATGTCTTAAACAAGTGGTTGGCTAGCCATCCTGATGCTGCCAAACCTAAGCCAAATACTGTGGCGATGCAGCAAGCATATGCTAAGAGCATGGAAAATATGCATGGCGAAATGACTTTGGGTGTGGCTGATCCCGTACCTGATATGGCATTTGCACGCGGTATGCTACCGCATCATATTACCGCTGTTGATATGGCAAAAGTTCAGCTCGAATATGGGACAGATGAAGAGATGCGTCAGTTGGCGCAAGACGTCATTGATAACCAGCAAACTGAAATTGATGTGATGAAAAACTGGATTGCTGCGCTTGAGGCTGCAAGTAGCAACGAAGACGATAGCTCTGTAGATGAAAATATTGAGTCTAAAACTACCGATAGTAAGAAAGAGCCCAGCTAACCTAGATAACAGAGCTAAAGAGCAGTAAACGTATATCTTCTTGCCAACCTCTGACCTATCGAGCATTTAAGTTGCTTGGATATATCTACAATATTAAAAGTGATTTAGAAAACCCTCTTCTAAGCAGTATTGCTCGGAAGAGGGTTTTTTATATGGAAGGTTTTTTTATATAGCATCAAAGCTACCGTTTCATAACATTAAGCCATGTCTCCCAACCTGCCTCACCTTTTAATTGCTCATTATCATTTTCTAGAGTCTTATCTCCTTTTGCTAAGCGTAGGCTTACTTTATGAGGAGGTACTGCTCCAGTCATACCAGTTGTCTCATCTCGCTGCTTCACTTTGGTTGTCGTTTCGGGTTGAACCTGAACACACATCAGCTCATCACGACGGAATAAATAGCATTCAACAGGATGCGCTGTATTAGCCAAGGTGGTAAGCTGTTTCGTATCCGCTTTGATACCATCAATCGCGATAATAACGTCATGGGCTGAAATGCCAGCTCTAGCGGCAATGCTATCTCGCATCACACGATTGACCTTTAGCCCAGCTGGCGTTTCGTTACATCGCATACCCCAAGGCACATGCTTGTCAGCGGTTTCTTTAGTATTCGCTTGTATTTTGACACCGTTTGCAATTAGCAACGCTTCAATTGGCAGCTCTTCTACCCCATTGACATAACGGCGTTCAAAGTCTTCCCATTCTGTTAGCGGCATAAACTGTTCAATGACTGACCCCATGTCAGCACTACTGATACCAATTCGCTTACTGTCGTTCTGCTTGGCTTGAATATAAAAAGCTTTGACCACATCAAACAAACGATAACGACCATCACTATGCTTGAGTAAGATTAGGTCCAGACATAGAGCTACCAACGCGCCTTTATTATAGTAACTGATACCCGCATTGCCTGTATTTTCATCAGTACGATACAGCTTAATCCAAGCATCAAAGCTCGACTCTGCCACACTTTGATTACCACGCCCTGGAGTCTGATAGTAACGATTGATTTGCTCGGCTAGCAGTCGCAGATAATTGGCTTTATCAATCACGCCTGATGCTTGCAACATAAAATCATCGATATAAGACGTAAACCCTTCGAACACCCAAAGTAATGGTGTAAATGCCTCACGGCGTAAATCGACATCGATCATGACATCAGGACGTACTGTCTTCACCCACCATGAGTGAAAATACTCATGACTGCACAAGCCTAAAAACCGCTGATAATCTGTACTTGGTAACTTTGGCTCATTATTGCTGGGTAAGTCATTGCGCGGGGTGATAAGGCTAGTAGAGTTAATATGCTCAAGCCCACCATAGTCTTGACCACTGGCAAAGGTCATAAAGGTATAATCGTCAAATGGCGCATCGCCTAACCAATCTACGTAGGTCTGACAAATCTGAGTAATATCCTGCTGTAATCGACCTAGGTTAGCATTCTGCTTGCCTGACAGATAAAAACTATGATGTAGCGTCTGATGCTCATTATCATGAATAATAAAATCAAACTTTTCTTGTTCTGCGATTTCGAATGGATAATCAATCAACTCATGATAATTGGCTGCCTGTAACTTGTAAATATGCTGACTGTTCGCTTGCTGATTGCCTTTTTGCTGCTGATCAACTTGCAGGTGCGTAGTGTCCAACCCACAAGCCAACAGTAATTTGCTACTTTCTTTGTCTGCAAAAAATGTCTCAGGCACAATCAAGCTAACGTGAACAGGTGATTGCTCTTGCCCTTCGACGGCGAGCGCAAGTGAGGTGAAATTACCGTAAAGTCGTTGCTGATCGACGTAGGCCGTACGCACAGACAAATCATAACAATAGACTTCGTACTCGACGATGACCCTCTGCCCTGCTTGCGCCGCTGGCAGCTGCCATGTATTTTTGTCGATTTTTTGCGCGCGATAAGTCGCTGGTTGCTTGTCACTATCCGCTATTTGAGCCTCTACTACTTGATAATGTACCGCAGTGATGTTTCGAGCAAACTCGCGCATCAGATAACTGCCTGGTATCCACGCTGGTAACCAAAGCTGCGGCGCATCGGATACTGCTGTAAAACTCAGTGATACATCGACCAAATGCTCGTAGAAACGGGCGAAATCAAATTGATAGCTTATATCAGCTATGGTTTTAGCCTTAGTATCATCATGATTGGTTGAAACATTACTCGTTGGTTGTTTAGTAGTGGTATTGGCAAATGCAGTCATCGTATCTCTCGTCCTTATTTTTATAATTATGCTAGAAGTCCTACTCTAAAAAAGCAACTCCTAAACCATGAATAGCCAATAGCTATGCATTAACTATAGAAAATAGCAGTTATTATTGTAAATTGTGGCATTAATTGGCATTTTTTATGTTTTTTGCCTTGAAAGTTATGTGGGCCATCTCAATTAAAGATGCTAACTGCTAAAGTTACTTTAATAAACTGATGATAATTGACTAATGACGTGGCCTTTTGGCTTGCAGATTGGCTCTTTTAGGTTTATTGCAACCGTATTTAATTTTTTACATAGATATATTTAGGATATTTTATGACTACTATCGCAAAAGACACTGCCGTCAAATTCAATTACACATTAAAAGACGACGAAGGCAATATCCTTGACCAGTCACCAGAAGGTCAGCCACTTGCTTATCTACATGGTCACAGCAACATTATCCCAGGCCTAGAAGCACAATTAGAAGGTAAGTCTGCTGGCGAAAAAGTTAATGCAGTCGTTGAACCTGCTGATGGCTACGGCGAATACCAAGAGCAAGCAGTACAGCAC
>CAJXUF010000155.1 GCA_913061175.1 uncultured Psychrobacter sp. | reverse complement strand
TACGAGATAGGAGTCCGTCTCGTGGGCTCGGAGATGTGTATAAGAGACAGCGTCTCTTCATCGTTCATTGACATACGAGCAAAGGTAGTACGCATATCTTGAGCAGTTTTTAGTGGGTCAGGGTTGCCGTCGACACCTTCAGGGTTGACATAAATCAAGCCCATTTGTACTGCTGCTAGTGGGTTTTCTAGTGACGCGCGGTCTTCGTCGCTGTCATAACGGTTTTTGGTAGCGGCTAACCATTCGCGCTCAGAACCCCAGTAGATGTCTTTTTCTGGATGCCAGATATCAGCACGGCCACCAGCAAATCCTAGAGTTTTAAAGCCCATAGATTCATAAGCCATGTTACCTGCCAAAATCATCAAATCAGCCCAAGACAATTTATTGCCGTATTTTTTCTTGATTGGCCACAATAGACGACGGGCTTTATCAAGGTTGACGTTGTCAGGCCAGCTGTTCAATGGTGCAAAGCGTTGGTTACCAGTATTAGAGCCGCCGCGACCATCAGCACCGCGATACGTACCAGCTGAATGCCAAGCCATACGAATCATCAAGCCGCCATAGTGCCCCCAATCTGCTGGCCACCATTCTTGCGACTCAGTCATTAGGTTTTTTAGGTCAGTTTTGACCGCTTCTAGATCTAGCTGTTTAAAAGCTTCAGCATAATCAAAGTCTTCACCCATTGGGTCAGTCTTTTTGTCTTGCTGATGCAATATGTCTAAGTTCAGTGCATTTGGCCACCAATCTGTCGCAGCAGATGCAGTGGTAGTATGTGCCTGATGCATAACAGGGCAGCCACCCATGCTATGACGCTGAGGCTCGTGCGAGTTATCAACGTTTTCACTATGGATCGTTGGACCTTGACCATCACCCTGATCGTAGGTTGTGTTAGTAGGCGCATTATTATTGTTGCTTTCATGATCTACAGGACAACGAGCAGCATCTGGGGCAGTGTTTTTATCAGTGGTGTTATTGGTTGAGTCGGACATGGTATAACTCCTAGGCTATGATAATAGAAAGAACAAACCGTGAATCTCGGTAGTCGTTGTTTATGTACAAAGCATAACTAAGCTGAGTAGATTTATAAAACTAATATATAAGAATTATAAGTTTTAAATTACCAATCATAAAAGACTTGATGTTTTGTTTATCTAAATATTTCATTAACGCCTATGCTTATCGTCGCCAGTTAAGAGTAAACCAAGAGTATGCACCCAACCAATGAAGCCTGCGTCAATTTTGCTACTACCTTTATATTACCTATAAATAATGTCATTGTCAGACATCTTTCAAAACAGAAATTAGCAATAAAAAAGAGAGCTAAGATAACCTTGATGAGACAATACAATTTCTTGCGTTACGATTAAGAAATATAAGCGATTGCACATGGTCCGCAATCGCTAAGTTAATGCAAAAACATCTAGTCAAGATAAAGGTTCTCAAGTACCATAACTGGATTTTGTTGTAATGATAATATTGGTGCAACGTAGAGCAATTTTTATCGATCCTTTTGTCGATAACTGATTCTAAAGATTGATAAAAATTGTGCGCGGTTGTGTTCTTTGTCTGAATTGTTGGTGAGTTATTATGTCTGCTGTCAAATCTGTACCGCCCAATCAACCAATTGCCAAAAAGTCATGGGGCGAGGCTACAAAAGCTTATCTCGATCCTCGTGTCATTATTATGCTGTTTTTGGGGTTCTCAGCGGGTATACCTATTCTGCTGATTTTCTCAAGTCTATCGCTATGGCTGAGAGAAGCAGGCATTGATCGTAGTGTCGTCACTATGTTCAGCTGGGCAGCATTGGGTTATTCGTTCAAATTTATTTGGGCGCCATTGATTGATGCGCTCCCTGTACCATTTTTGACCAAGTGGCTGGGGCGTCGTCGTAGTTGGATGGTGGTATCACAGCTGCTTATCGTGCTGGCGATCTTTTTGATGGCAAGGGTAAATCCTGTTAGCGAAGATGTCTTGGTTTATATGGCAGGCGCGGCCGTGTTGCTTGGGTTCTCTTCTGCGACGCAAGATATCGTAATTGATGCGTACCGTATTGAGCTTGCACCGCCGTCTATGCAGTCTATCTTGTCCTCTATCTATGTGTCAGGCTACCGTATCGGCATGATTGTCGCAGGGGCAGGCGCGTTATATTTGGCTGATTATTTCGGCTCAAATGAGACATTTTATAGTTATGAAGCGTGGCGCAATACCTATTACATCATGGCAGGGGTTATGACATTAGGGGTATTAACGACGTTTGCCAGTTATGAGCCAACCGCTGAGACCCTGCAAAGTAAAAAGCAAAAGGGTAACTTAAAAGTATTCCTGATTTATTCAGCGTTACTGCTTATCCCAGGCCTGCTGTTTGGTGTTATTTACCTAGTTAATATTTTGATCAATACAGTATTTGATAGCACAGTGGCCTTGATACCACTAATGGTAATGCCAGCGATTAAGTTTTACTTTTTAGCATTGGTCGCGTGCGCACCATTGTTATTGCTGTACTTTATTATCAATCAACCAAAAATCATTAACAAAGCTCCGTTGGTCGCTGAAACTCGTGAAGACTACGTCAGACTGGTAGCGTTGTTTGTATTTTCAGTGATTGCCTTCATCGCTGCTTATATATTAATGGGACAGGTCTTACCAGAGTTCGAAGGCGCTTTTTCTAGCTTCTTTGTAGAAACCTTGCACTTATTAGTAAGCCTAGGCGCGGCGATGGCAGCAGGTTATGCACTGGTACAAGTAGGACTGGTGAAAAAAGAAGTGGCCATGGCAACATGGATCGAGCCTGTCTTAGACTTTTTCCGACGTTATGGCAAAAAAGCCCTGCTGCTATTAGCATTGATTGGTCTATACCGTATCTCAGATATCGTCGCAGGCGTGATCTCCAACGTCTTTTATCAAGACATGGGCTTTAGCAAAACTGATATCGCCAATGCCGTAAAACTGGTCGGTGTGATTATGGCAATTGCAGGTGGCTTCTTGGGCGGGATTTTGGCTCAGCGTTTCCGTATCATGCATGCCATGATGATTGGTGCGATTTTAGCGTGTGCGACCAACCTGTTGTTTGTGGTATTGACATACAACCCAGGTAGCCTGCCGATCATGTATATGGCAGTGATATTTGATAACTTGGCTGCGGGCCTTGCGAGTGCTGTATTTATCGCTTTCTTATCAGCACTGACATCGATTCGCTTTACCGCAGTACAGTATGCGATTTTTTCCTCATTGATGACCCTGATACCAAAAGTGATGGGTGGGTACTCAGGTGCTATCGTCGATAATATGGGTTATCCATTTTTCTTTATCTTTACCTTCGCTATTGGTATTCCAATTCTGGCACTGATCTACTTTGTCGATAGACATATTGTCATTGGTGACAACGATGATATTTATGGCGATGATAATAATGATGGTAGCGGTGGTAATGGAATAGGTGACAAACTAAGCAAAACCAATCCTAACCTGACCGACACCAAAGAACCGCCACGCGCGACAGAGTAGGTTAAGCAGCATTTTACCTTTATCCATTCACTGTTTTTTTAAGAGCTATTTATGACCATATCAACCATTCGTCAAATCAAGCAGCAGATTCAACAACTGACGAATGGTGATACTGATAATCAGTTGCCGTCATTTTGGTTCACGGATTGGTTATTGCATGTCATTGACAAGCCTGCGATAGCGTTGATGACGGATGAAAATTACCAGCTAACTGATAGTGAGGTTGCACGGTTTAATGGCGGTGTGGTGAAAATGCAGCAAGGCATACCGCTTGCGTACCTGACTGGACAGCAGGAGTTTTGGTCGCTTAGCTTTAAGGTAAATGAGCATACCTTAATTCCTAGGCCTGATACCGAAGTACTGGTCGAGCAGGTATTAAACTGGATAAACGTTCAGCCAGTGCAACTCAATAATAAGCGATTGTTAGATTTGGGGACAGGGTCAGGTTGTATCGCTATCAGTCTTGCCTATGAGTTAAAGCACGCTAACTGGCAAGTCGTGGCAGTCGATTTATCGTCAGAGGCGCTTGAAGTTGCTCAGCACAATGCCGTGAGCAATAATGTTGCCAATGTTGAATTTATCCAGAGTATTTGGTATCAAGCACTACCTATTTACGATGAGCCACAGTTTGATATCATCGTCTCTAACCCTCCTTATATTGACGAGACAGACGAGCATTTGGCAGGACTAACAGCTGAACCGATCAGTGCGCTCAGTGCACCCAATCAGGGTTTGGCTGATATCGAGCATATCGTCCAGCAAGCAACAACCTATCTCTGTACAGGTGGATTATTGGCTATCGAACATGGCTATGATCAAGGTGATGCTGTTCGCAAGTTGTTTTTGGATAATGGTTTTGAGTCAGTACATACCGTAAAAGATTACGGTGGTAATGATCGCGTCACGCTAGGGCAAGTCCAGTAGATGGTTTTTTGATAGTAGATTTCTTTGGTTATAGGTTGTAGATGAATATGGTAGAAGAGATGGTACAGCTATCAGATGACGAGCTGCTCCGTTATGCTCGGCAAGTATTATTAGACGGTTGGGATATGGATGCTCAGCTGCGACTAAAGACAGCACGTGTGGTCATAATAGGGGCAGGCGGGCTAGGTTGTCCTGCTTCTGAGACATTGGTACGTGCTGGAGTAGGCCATGTCCATCTAATCGATGATGATGAGATTGAGGCGAGTAATCTACAACGGCAAACGCTGTTTTTACCTGACGATATCAGTAAGCCCAAAGCACTGACCGCAGTAGCCATATTAGCGCGCATCAATCCTTTGATAAAGACTCGCGGCACAGTCGCAAGATTAGATGAAAACAATGCTTATGAATTGCTCAATATGGCAGTAGGCAAGCCTGACTTACTCTTAGACTGTACGGATAATTTTGCCACGCGCGATATCATCAATCGTATTAGTGTACGCTATCAGATTTCCTTGTTATCTGCCTCAGCGATTGCTATGCAAGGACAGCTAGCATTGTTCGAGCCTCAGCTCGATACAGGTTGTTATCATTGCGTGTTTGGATCAGTGGTGCTTGACGAAGCCGCTGACGAACGTACGTGTGCCAGTTCAGGAGTGCTGGCTAGTACCACTGCCGTCATGGGTAACCTACAAGCCAATGCTGCACTGCAATATTTAGGATTAACCAAAAATCCACTGACAAACAAACTGCTCATATGGGATGGTAGTCAAATGCAGCAACGGCTGATGGGCTATCGAAAAGACCCGCAGTGTCCTGTCTGTAGCAGTTTTATAGTCAATCCTCTATAAATTGGATACGGTGTCAGGCGTGCTTAGTCTATGACTTGTAGTACTTTCACTCGCCTTCCTTGTATCCAAATTATATTGAACCGACTATAACCGTGTAATCTGATTTTAACGCATTTTTATATTGTATTGCCTATCTTCAAACCTCCTTCTTATTACCATAGTTGTTTTTTATGAAAATTCATCGTCCGCATTTATTAAAGCATACTTTTAATGTCATGAACCGTGTTCGCCAAACAGCGAGTGTGGCAGGCCTGTCTGCGCTAAGAGTGGCAAAAGGTGAAAAACCTGACGCAATGCTACTCAAAGAAACCTTTGAGCAGTTGGGCACGACTTATATCAAAATAGGTCAGTTTATTGCCAGTACACCGTCGCTGTTTCCACGCGATTATGTGAAGGCTTTTCAGAGCTGTTTGGATCAAACCACACCATTGTCTTATGCTTATATCGAGCAAGTGCTAAACGAAGAGCTAGCGGCGGACGGCATGACACTTGATGATACGTTTGCGCATATTGACTCAGAGCCACTAGCATCAGCTTCTATCGCTCAAGTGCATGCAGCCCGGTTGCACAATGGTGATGAAGTGGTGCTAAAGGTGCAAAAGCCTGGCGTCGAGACCATCATGCAGACCGATTTGGGTGTATTGCATGGCGTAACTAAGCTACTTGAACTACTAATGCCATCGATGAAATTTGCGAGTATTGCGCCGATCATTGACGAGATTCGTCTGCGTATGCTTGCCGAGACCGACTTTATCGCTGAAGCACAGAATATTCGCGATTTTCAGCAGTTCTTAGCGGTATCAGGTAATACTCGTGTCGTTGCACCAACCGTCTATGAAGGGCTGACTACCAAGCGTGTGCTAACGATGAGCCGTCTATATGGCGTCTCTATGGTCGATGAGTCGCTCATGCGTCAGTACTGTGCAGATCCTGCTCAAGTCATGGCAGATACGTTAAACACATGGTTCGCTAGTCTCATGCTGTGCAATAGTTTCCATGCTGATCTGCATGCGGGCAATTTGATGCTATTGACTGATGGCCGTATTGGCTTTTTGGATTTTGGTATTGTCGGTAAACTCAAAGCTGAGAGCTGGCGTGCATGTATGGGCATGATGCAAGCCATGCAAGACAGCGATTATCAAGCAATGGCTCGCCATATGATTGATATGGAAATGACGCATGGTGGCAATAAAGTCGATGTGGCTGCACTGGGGAATGACTTACAGCGTATGATGACAACCATCATGGCAGAAGATAAAACCTTTACCAGTGGTGTGCCGTTTAATAGTAAAGAACAAGCCGATGAACTTAATAAGATGATGCTGGAGATTGTTGAAGTTGGCAAACGTCATGGTATCCATTTCCCACGCGACTTTGCTCTATTAACCAAACAGATGTTGTATTTTGATCGGTTTATGCGTACGCTAGCTCCAGATATGGATATGTTTAGCGATCAGCGTGTACAAATGCTAGGACAGGATACGGTAGATACGCCAACGTTAGACGTATTATAGTTTTCTATAATAACTTTATGCTGGGCTAATACATCTGATAACTTCTCTATTTCTGCGTTTATTTATTACTGCTTTTGACTGTCTAACACAAAGGATTGTGTGCTAATTGCCGCAAAAATGGCGCTGTCATAATGACTGCTTTTAAAAGCCGTATGGTCCCGACCATCACCAACGAAGCTACCATTGCCTGTATCGGTATGTACTGCATGGCAGTCGTCATGGGTTATGGCCGCTTTCTGTTTACCGCCACCTTACCTGATATTATGGTGCAATTGTCGCTATCAACGACGATTGCTGGCTGGCTGGCATCAATCAATTATATCGGTTACTTTATTGGCGCTCTTATCGCCATGTTTGTACCCCAGCGCTCGACATGGCAGGCGATGACGCTGTGGGCGATTATGAGTGTTGTCACCACGATGTTACTCGTTATACCAAATATGGCGCTCATGCTATGGTATATCATTCGCTTAATCGCAGGCATTGCAAGTGGCGTGGCGATGATTCTAAGCCTGTCTCTTATACACATCTCCGAGCCCACGAGACGGACTCCTATCTC
>CAJXUF010000154.1 GCA_913061175.1 uncultured Psychrobacter sp. | reverse complement strand
AGATCTACACACTGCATATCGTCGGCAGCGTCAGATGTGTATAAGAGACAGCAGGCATTTACCTTACGATAAAAGTGTTTTAGTAAATAAATGTATACTGAATTATTAATTTAGATTTGTTTCGTATTGTTGACTTAATGCATACCGTCTTTGGAACGACAGTCCGTTAGCGTTACCTAATAAGTGCCAATTGAGCGATGCTACTTGGTCAGTGATGGCTATTCAGTACCATTTTTCTACTGTAGTAAGATTAACGTGCCAGCCTAGCTTGCTCTTTTATCAGAACATATTCAACCAGAGAGTGACATCATCCATCGGTAACGAAATCTTGTCGTTATATTGCAGCTAAAACTACTCTATTTTCGAATAGACTTTAGTAGAAAAATGCAAAAAACAATCAATTGATACCGTGTGTCACATAAGCGATATGACTGATCATGCTACACTAATAGCGTTTTTATCTTATCCCTAATAAGTTTTACTGTATCCCTGATAAATGGTTGGATTATGACTGTTTCCCTTACTTCTAGCATTACCTCTACTGGCGTTATCCCTTTTGACTTTGTCTCTTTTCAAAGCACTGAGCAGTTTCATGGTGCTGTGCGTGCCCAATTATCGCAAGATATCGAGGTGTTGTTTGATTACGCCAAGCTGCCTAGCCCGCTGGTAGATGCTTGCCGCTATGTCATGACTGGACAAGGTAAGTTGGTACGCCCATTAATGGTTGCTAGCGCTTTTGCCAGTATTAATAGCAGCAATAATGAACGTACAGACGAACCTAATGATGATATCGATACTCTCGATGCTGATCTAGACACGCTGCTAGAAAACGACTTAGACTATGATATGTCGCGCCGTGCTGCATTGGCCGTAGAACTGCTACATACTTACTCACTGGTACATGATGACTTGCCCTGTATGGACGATGATGAGCTGCGCCGTGGTCAGCCGACTGCGCATATTGCCTTTGATGAAGCGACAGCTCTGCTAGCAGGAGATGTGTTGCAGACACTAGCATTTGAAGTATTAACCGCAGAGATGCCAACTTTTGCGCCATTTGATGCAAATATCGCCAGTCAACTTATGGCAATATTTGCGCCGCGCGCCAGACGCATGGTGTCGGGTCAAATGCTAGACCTCAATGCCGAAGCCAGTGCCAATATTGCGCAGGATGATTTGGAAGCTATCCACCGTGATAAGACAGGGGCGTTGATTGAAGCGGCAATGCTCATGGGCGGCGTCTGTGCTGGTGCAACGGCCCCGCAGCGCATGGCACTACAAGAGTGCGCGCAATATATTGGTCTCGCCTTTCAAGTCCAAGACGATGTGCTAGACGTCACGATGACGACTGATACACTTGGTAAGCCTGCAGGTAGCGATGAAAAACTAGACAAATCTACCTATGTAAAACTAATGGGCGTCGATGACGCGACCAGCTATGCGCAATCACTATTTAATGACGGACGTGCAGCCATTTCTCATGAACTAAATGGTCGTGAGCCTAGCGACAATGAAGATGCCGTTGGCACAGATAGCGATGCGCTACTAGCACTGATTGAGTGGCTCTGGTCGCGTAAAAAGTAGCTTGTCGAATAGCAGCCGATAACAGATATCGTAGTAAATTCCCTTACCCAAAACGGCAGTGAGTGGTCAACATGGATAGTTCCCCTACCCCGCGCATTTACCTCGGCACTGGTGGCTATAGCGATACCGATTTGCTCGGTACGCTGTATCCCACCGGCACCAAAAAAACCGACTTCTTACGTGAATATGCTAAGCAATATGGCGCAGTCGAAATCAACAGCACATTCTATGCGCCCATCGGACAGAAAGCCTTTGCTGGGATGGTCGATAAAGCTTATACACAGGCGGATAGTCAGTTGAAGTTCGCTGTCAAACTGCATCAAGACTTTACTCATGCACGTAAAGGCACTGCCGAACACGCACAGGCATTTCTAAACGCTTTATCTCCACTTATCGAAGCAAATGCTTTAGCGCCTTTACTATTACAGTTTCCGCATGGCTTTGATCGTACTCGCGAGCACCGTCTCTATTTAGCGAACCTCGTCAGTTGGTTTCAAGACTATCCACTCGCTATTGAGTTTCGTCATAACGGCTGGCACACACCGCAAGTGGTCGATAGTTTCCAGCAGCAAGGTCTCATTTGGTGTAGCGTCGATTATCCCAAGGTAGGCGGATTACCGCCGTCACGGTTGATATTCACTGAACGCACTGGCTACCTACGTATGCATGGCAATAATACGGGCTGGTGGGATGCGATGAGCGCGGCTGATCGTCATGACTATCGCTATAGTGAAGCTGAGATGCAGGACTGGGCGCAAGCGATTGCCAATCAGCGTCAGCACTTTGATACGCTCTATATCTTCTTTCAAAACACTGTCAATGCACACGCTTACTATAATATTGCGATGCTGCGAGAAACGTTGAGTAAGTTTGGGTTTGAGGTTTTGTGATAGATATAATTAAAAATTAAGCTACTTATATAGAAGCCATAATACTGCGAAATTTAAAATATAAGGAAATAGAGTGTACGCAATAATAACTGAAAACGATGAATCTGCTTGGGCTGATGAAACTGGTATCCTTTACCACTTTCCTAAAAGATATTTAAAATATCTAGAGCCAGGCACTCATGTTATTTACTACAAGGGAAGTCTTAAGAATAAATTTTTCTCGAAAAATAGACTATCTAATGCTCCTCACTATTTCGCTATCGCTAAAATTGGTAAAACCTACCCAGACAAAGAAAGTAGTAAAAATGACTTTTTTGCTACTATTACTGACTTTATACCCTTTGAAGAAGCGGTTTTAGCAAAAGATAATTCAAATTATCTAGAGACAGTTCCTGATTCGAGAAAATCTAACTATTGGCGCGATGGAGTAAGAGCTATCGATGAGGAGACTTACCACCTTATTATCTCTAAAGTCATTCCTAATAAAGTTTCAGAGCAAAAGACGGCTTATATCTCAGATGAAACTGTAGGAAAATTTCAGGATTCACTTGAATCTTTCAGTGAAGGCAAAAAATCAAAACGCTATGTAACTACATATGAAAGAAATCCTAAATACAGAAAACAAGCGATTGCTATTCACGGTAACTCTTGTGCTGCTTGCGGATTTAACTTTGGAAGTTTCTATGGAGAATATGCTGAAGGGTTTATTCATGTCCATCATATAGTTCCTGTATCGGAATTTGAAACACCTAAAGACATAGATCCCGAAACTGACTTAATTCCTCTATGCGCGAACTGCCACTCTGTCGTCCATAGAAAAAAAGACAAGACATTATCAATTCTTGAAATAAGAAATCTAATAGCTGATAACTCTATTTAAGTATTATAGCTGTGCTTGAAACCCTGCATTATTAATAAATCCTGTATAAGCATAATTACCTATTTGCCGAAAAACATTTAGTCATCAGGGCTTACCTTCAACAAACATCCTTATTTACACACTTTACATCCGCATAGACACAATAGATAAACTTATCTAAAAACAAGCATACAGAATCGCTCTACTTATTAGTCTGACACACTGGTAACTTATATCCTACTAATCAAGAGACATCAGTCAAAACACAATATAAGCGTACTGATATTCACTCATAATATTGGAGAAAGTATCGATGACAATACTAAATAATAAAGTCGCGATTGTAACCGGTTCATCAAAAGGTATCGGCGCACAGATAGCCTTATTACTTGCAGAATCAGGAGCTAAAACCGTCATTAATTATGCAAATGATGACGTAGCGGCCAATGATATCGTAAGCCAAATCAAATCAGCAGGCGGTGAAGCCATTGCCATTCAAGCTGATGTCAGTAATACCAAACAAGTCGAAGCAATGTTTGATGCCACTATCAGCGCGTTTGGTAAGCCAGATATTTTGGTCAATAGCGCAGGTATAATGATTAATAAACCTATTGCCGAGACCACCGACGAAGACTTTGACCGTATATTTGCTATTAATGTAAAAGGCACGTTCAATACATTGCGTGAAGCTGCGACTAAACTCAATGACGGTGGTCGTGTTGTAAACCTCTCAAGTACGACCACTCGCATGCTGCTACCTAGTTACGGTACTTACTGTGCGACCAAAGGCGCGGTCGATCAGCTAACCCGTATATTTGCCAAAGAAGTCGGCGCGCGCAACATCACAGTCAATGCAGTATCTCCCGGCCCTACTGATACCGAGCTATTTCATCAAGGTAAAGCGGACGACACGGTAGAGAGACTTGCTAGCATGTCACCGTTTAATCGTATCGGTGAACCAGTTGATATCGCTCGTGTGGTGGCATTTTTGGTCAGTGAAGAAGCGGCTTGGGTTACTGGACAAAATATCGGCGCAAACGGCGGTATTGCCTAATAGTGTAATGGCGCTAATCTATCAAAGATATATTTTAATCAGATATCAAAATAGAAAGCGATAGAGAAAGTTATCACAAAAAAAGGACACCTCGCGGTGTCCTTTTTTCAATCAAATACTTAATCGTTAAAGATTACTCTTCAACGCCAGCATCTTGACCTTTATATTTTGCGTTTGCGTAGTCCCAGTTCACTAGCTTGTCTAGGAACGTGTCAACATAGTCAGGACGACGGTTACGGTAATCTACATAGTACGCGTGTTCCCATACATCACAAGTCAATACCGCTACTTGGTCATGTGCAAGTGGGGTGTCAGCATTCGCTGTTTTGGCGATTGACAATTTGCCACCGACTTTATCAGCGACTAGCCACGCCCAACCTGAACCAAACTGGGTCAATGCTGCGTTTTTGAACTCTTCACGGAACTTGTCGTAGCTACCGAAATCTTCTTCGATTTTTGCTTTTAGATCGCCAGTAGGTTCGCCGCCGCCGTTAGTTGGCGTCATGCAGTTCCAGTAGAACGTGTGGTTCCATACTTGGGCTGCTTGGTTGAACATACCTTGCTTGCTGTCATCTTTAGCAGTCGCTACGATGATTTCTGGCAATGTTTTGTCTTCTAGACCAGAACCTGGCAACATGTCTTTTAGCTTGTTTACATAAGCAGCATGGTGCTTGTCATGATGATACTCTAGCGTTTCGGCACTGATATGTGGCTCTAGTGCATCTTTTGCATATGGTAGGTCTGGTAAAGTAATGTTTGACATAATTATTTTATCCTTGCTGTTTAGCCGTTAGTTTATAAAAACTTGCTTATAGAAACTGAATTTTACGCTATTTTTACACCGCAAAAAACACTATAAAATAGCGGACTAAATTGGCTGAGTTTATTGTTTGAAATGAACTTTATCGCTTGATACACGGTACTGCTCAATACAATATCACGTATCATTATGAATCCAAAATTAACCTAGCAGTCACTTATTGCTATTATTCTTCGCTAAAAAGCCAAGTCTCTGACTTTATAGACTTTTATTAACTTAATATTCACAAGCTATAAGATATAATTCACTGTAGCTTGGTATCTATTATAGCAATAGTGGCCAATAATATCAGTTACCAAATGTTATAGCCCGTACAACCTGTATAGCGATTGGTTATTTATTAAACGGTAACTGCATTCACTCTAAACTCATGCGCTATCATGATTAGTATAACTACTTCAATCGACAAACAATTTATCAATTAGCGCTACAGAAGATAAATAAAGCTCACTCGAATAATAATTTTTCATCATTTTCATATAACGGACTGACTCTATGAGCACCACTGATACCTCGTTAACTGCTACCAATCCGACATCTGGTAACCAATGGGTACTGGCCAGCAACAATAAAGGCAAATTGGCTGAGTTTAAACGGCTATTTGCCGAAGCGAACTTGGACGTGACGATTGTCCCGCAAGGTCAGCTCGATATTGAAGACGCCATCGAGGATGGTTTAAGCTTTGTAGAAAACGCCATTATCAAAGCCCGCCATGCGAGCCGTATCAGTGGACTGCCTGCGATTGCGGATGATTCAGGACTGTGCGTGCCTGTACTAGGTAATGCACCGGGGATTTACTCTGCTCGCTACGCTGGTGAGCACGGTAACGATAGTAAAAATAACGCCAAGCTCATCGCCGACTTGCAGCCTATCCGCGCAGCGAAGCCAGATGTTCCTATTAAAGGTATGTTCGTTTGCGTACTGGCAATGGTGCGTCATGCCGATGACCCGCTACCGATTGTCGCCCAAGGATTATGGCATGGCGAAATCTTGGATACGCTACATGGTGACGGTGGTTTTGGTTATGATCCATTGTTTTGGTTACCTGACTTGCAAGCCAGTGCGGCTAGTCTGAGCGCTGCTGATAAAAACAGCATCAGCCATCGTGGTCAGGCAATCCAGCAGCTATTGGCGCAGCTACCTTTATAAGTATTTTATAGCGGTTCTATCCATAACTATCCGTAAGTGCGCTTAATGCTCATAGTGCGCTTACAACCTTATCGCTGTTTTTTATCCATTATCTGATTTATTGAATACGAATATGGCTAACCCCTTATATAAAATTAAGCTATATAAGAGCAAGCAACATAAGGAAACATGCTGTCAAAGAGATAATTTTTACTTTAATAAACAGATAGATTATACTGTTCTACTTTTAAAATTTTGTTGAAATCCGTTATTTGGCTGTATAATTCACCAAAAAGCGTTATTATGCGGTGCATTAACGGTTTATTATCGATATTTGATAGCATGGACAACCTCAGCAGGTTCACCTTTTGGTATCAGCGGCGATTGCTACTGGCACTGAATTTGACGTTGTGCGCTATCGCTATTCCCTATTTATTTCAACGGCAGCCCGTCGTACATGCCCGTAATTTGAGGCGCGGTCTGTCTATTACAATTTAACCCTAAGTACTATTTCATTAATCAAACGTACTACTTAATCCTAAAGGTGTAATTAACATGGCTACAGATTTACAAGTCACAACCAACAAGCTATCTAATAAAGAAACCCAGCTAACGGTTAAAGTGCCCGTTGAAAAAATTCAAAACAAAGTTGAAGGCCGTATTCGCCAAGTTGCGAAAACTGCCAAGATTGACGGTTTCCGTAAAGGTAACGTCCCTATGTCACACATCCGCTCTCAGTACGGTGCTGGCATTCAACAAGAAGTTATCAACGATGTCATCCGTGATACTGTATTTGAAGCGATCAAATCTGAAGACATCCGTGCTGTTGGCATGCCTAACATCGACGACGTAAAACTTGAAGACGATTTCTTGGTATATCAAGCCACTGTTGAAATCTTCCCAGAAGTTGACGTACAAGGTATCGATGAGATCGAAGTTGAGCGTCACACTGCACAAGTGAGTGAAGAAGACCTGTCTCTTATACACATCTCCGAGCCCACGAGACGGACTCCTATCTCGT
>CAJXUF010000153.1 GCA_913061175.1 uncultured Psychrobacter sp. | reverse complement strand
GAGATAGGAGTCCGTCTCGTGGGCTCGGAGATGTGTATAAGAGACAGGATAAATGGAATAGAGTCAGGAATAAGGTCAATTGGATTTAGCACATAGAGCGCACCGATAACGCCAGCTGAGATTGTCTTAAAAGGAATCTTACGGTAGTCACCTTTGTAATAGTCTTTGACAAGACTCATAAATAGCATTAAATCATCACTAAACGGCTCAAGGTAGCCGCTGTCCTCTAACTTTTCTTTCAGCTTGTCTTCTTTGCCCAGCAAATATTCTAAATTAGAGTCAAGTGACTTGTTTTTATCGGTTTTTTTATTAAACATAATTATTACCTTTTGTTTTTTGCGATGAATTTGTATTTACAGTAACAAATATGATCGATCTATATTGTGTGTCTCAGTAGCGAAAAAGTAAATATCGGTAAAGATTAGGCAACCATCAGTGTCAGAAAAGCGTCTACAATATGCTGCCACAAGGTCTAAAAACACAAGTCATAAAAATAAAAGCGATAAGGTAACAGTAAGGTATGGGGATTAAGCGTCAGGCATGGACAGATAATAAAAATAGTCGTGCAACTGAAACAACAACTGGGCTAAACCGTCGGCAGTTTCTACGTCGAATCGGTGTGAGTGCAGGCACAGCAGTACTAGCGAGCCAAAGTATTTCTCAAGTGCTTGCAGCCAGTCCTATCGAGTCTGGTCATAGTACGCAGCTGACTAAAGATGATCTGCCAACTTCGCTGTTGAATGATAGCTCATCATCACAAACGTCACAGGAATCACTGACGCAGACAGTTTGTATCACGCCTACGATTGAGACGCGACTTTTTGCCAGCTCCAACGTTGGTGGTAGTGATGAGCGTAATCAGTTGGCATTGGATCGTGTGGCTTGTGCTGGGTTTAAAGTAGAGAATCCTGCGATTACCAATCGTCAGTATTTACGCTTTGCGGGAACGGACTCACAGCGTGCTAGCGATTTTCAAAACCTTGCCACTGGGGCAATAGCCGCGCCAAAACTACTGCTAGGTGTGCGCGGTGGTTACGGTGCCATGCGCATATTGCCTATGGTGGATTGGGCGACGCTAGGACGCATTATGAAGGAGCGCGGCACGATACTCGCAGGATTCAGTGATGTGACGGCTATTCAGTGCGCGCTATTGGCAAAAGGGTCAATGAGCTCGCTTGCCGCGCCAATGCTCTATAGCGAGTTTGGTAAAACTGCGCCTGATAAAGTCAGCTGTCAGCAGTTTGTTGAAGTGTTAACTAATCCCAATCTGGTTATTAATATATCAGACGCTTCTGTAACCAGTTCTAGCTTACCCAGTATTTTGACCAGTGCTGAGCCAAAAACTATAACTGGTACGATTTGGGGTGGTAATCTAAGCGTGGTGTCAGCGCTGGCAGGTAGTGAGTATTTACCGCGTATTGATGGCGGTATTGTATTCTTAGAAGATGTCGGCGAGCAGGCGTATCGTATTGAGCGCATGTTATATGACTTATATCTCGCAGGCATATTTAAAGGTCAGCAAGCGATTGTATTCGGGGCATTGTCTGGTGCAGGTGAGGACAGTTATGACAAACGTTATGATGTCGCCACAGTCATTCGCCAACTACATGAACTGACAGGGTTGCCGATATATAGTGGTATGCCTTTTGGTCATATCGGTAAAAAATACAGCTTTCCGCTGGGGGCAGCCTGTCAAATTAGCGCCGATACCGTTGGTGGGTATCAGCTAGTATTTACCAACTATCCAATCATCAAGGCTGATGCCATCCAAGTGAAAGGCTTGTGGCAGACTGCTTAAACGCTAAGCACTGTCCTTTTTAAATAGCCAATCGTGAAAACTTATCTTGATACTCTTTAGGCGTTAGCTCTGTCGCACGTTTAAATAGACGCGTGAATGAAGAGATATCATCATAACCTACTTGATCGGCAAGCGACTTTATTGATACATCGCCTAATTCAAGTAAGCGTTTGGCTTGTTCAATTCTAACAGCCTGAATATATTCAATCGGTCGCATCGCCACGCAGGACTGGAAGCGCCTGTTTAAAGTGCGCGGGGTAATGTTTACCATAGCGGCTAAACTGCTGACCTGCAAAGAATGTTGAAAATTCTCTTCGATATATTCTTGGACTTGTTTAATCAAATGGTCCGAATGCGGCTTGTGCAACGTCACATTAGTGTAGCTATTTTGACTGCCTCTTTTGCTATCAATAATCTGGGTTTTTGCCACTTGTGTAGAGATCTCACGTCCGCAGTAGCGCTCAATCAATAATAGCCCCAAATCATAAAAGGCACTGCCGCCAGCTGCACAAAATATATTGCCTGACTGGTTTGTTGACTCGCTTCTGGAATGGGTCACAAACTGATTTTCTTGTAAGTCCACCAATGGAAAATCTGCCTTAAACTTATTGGCATAGCCCCAGTGTGTAGTGGCTATCTTATGATCTAATAATCCTGCCTTTGCCAAAAAAAATGCTCCGCTACAATTGCTTGCTATATCGGCCTTGGTATTCGCAAGCCGTACTAGGTGCGGCAGTAGCTCACTGTTCTGCGTTAATACTTTATCAATAGAGTCGCCAATAGTGGGTACGAGCAATAAATCACATTCTGTCACATCTCGAATATCACAGTGGGCTTGCATGATTAACCGATTACTGCACCTGATATCACCGCCACCTAAGCTTGCAATCTGTACATTAAATCGTGGCTCTACAGACTCATTTGAAAAGCGCTGCCAGCTGACCCCTGTGAATGAAAACAAGTCCAACGCGCCAGAGAGTACACTACCGAGCACACCATCGAAGCCAAGAATAATCATTTTAAAAGGTTTGAAATAGGGCATAAGTCACTCGTTTCCTTTGCTGTACTTACCAAAATAGCCATTATTTGGTTGATTTTAACCAGTTAGATACTCTGTTTATGTCTTATTTGACCATAATTATGTCATAAATGACAATACGGACAGGTATCAAATTAGACTAATATCAATTGATAACCACATTTAATCAGTTAACGAGAATACTATGGCTGCAGATACCCTCCTAAACGATTTCGAATTACCTTTCCAATTGTATGATGTGCTAAGCACAGAATCACTCACCGAGCACGCAAAGTTCTCAGAACATAGCCGCGAGACATTTGATGCTGTGCTAGAGACGGCAAATAAGATTGCGACAGATTTATTTTTACCGCACAACCATATTGCAGATAAGAACGAGCCGCAGTTCGATGGTAAAAAAGTCAGCATGATAAACGATGTAAAAGTCGCTTTTGATGCGTTCCGCGAGTCTGGGTTTATCGCAGGTCGTTATAGTTTTGAAGACGGTGGCATGCAGTTACCTGAGACGGTTATGACTGCTGTGGCAGGCTACTTTATGGCAGCCAATCCATCAACGACTGCCTATCCATTTCTGACCACTGCGGCAATCAACGTTATCTCGCATTTTGCTAGCGATGATATCAAAGCAGCCTTTATGCCGCGCATGCTGACAGGCGAGTTCACCGGCACCATGGCATTGACCGAGCCGCACGCAGGTTCGTCGCTTGCTGATATCAAAACCATTGCGGTAAAACAAGACGATGGCTCGTATCGAGTCAAAGGCAGCAAAATTTATATCTCAGCAGGTGACCATGAGCTGTCTGATAATATTGTACATTTGGTATTAGCAAAAGTACCAGGTGGTCCAGGCGGTGTTAAAGGTATCTCTTTATTTGCCGTGCCTAAATATCGCTTGAACGATGACTTGTCTGTTGGCGAGCGTAACGATGTACATCTCACCGGACTGATTCATAAGCTTGGTTATAGAGGTGCGACTTCTACGGCATTAAGCTTCGGCGATGAAGGCGATTGTCATGGTTATTTGATCGGCGAAGAGCATTTTGGCTTGCGTTATATGTTCAAAATGATGAATGAGGCACGTATCGCAGTTGGTTTTGGTGCTTCTATGATTGGTTATCGCGGCTATCAGTATTCGCTAGATTATGCCAAAGACCGTACACAAGGTCGCATTGCGCCAAACAACAAGCCTGAAGATGATGCAACGGCTATTATTCAGCATGGTGATGTAAAGCGCATGCTATTGGCGCAAAAAGCTTACTCTGAAGGTGGTATCTCATTATGTCTATATGGTTCAAACCTAATTGACCGTATCAATACCTGTGAAGACGAAACGCTAAAAAACGAGCTAACCGAACTATTAGATTTGCTAACGCCAGTGCTAAAAGCATGGCCATCTGAATATGGGCCAAAAGCCAATGACTTAGGTATTCAAGTATTGGGCGGCGCAGGCTATACGCGTGAATATCAAGCTGAGCAATTTTGGCGTGACAATCGTCTAAATCCTATCCATGAAGGCACAAACGGTGTGCAGGCGCTAGATTTGTCATTCCGCAAGTTATGGCAAAAAGGTGGGTTAGGCATTCAAATCCTAAAACGTGAAATTACACAAGATTTAGAAAGCCTCACTACGCCTGAGAGTGCGCAACTTGCAGGCAAGCTGATGCCTTATATGGGTCACTTACATGAAGTATTGGTGCATCTCAGCAAAGTGCTACAAACCGAAGAAGCCGTGACATTGACAGGCAACGCGCAAGCACTGATGAATATCTTTGCCTCAATTGTGCTGAGCTGGATTTGGATTCGTCAAGCCAGTAAAGCTGAGCAGCTACTAAGTATGACGCAAGATGTCGAGCAGCAGAACTTCTACAAAGGCAAGATACAAGCGGCTAAATACTTCATCGATTGGGAACTACCATTAATTAAACGCGACATCGAATTATTAACCAACACCAACTCGGTTTGCACTGATATGCAAGCGGACTGGTTCTAAGGACAACTCTAAGGAAAGAGACATGACAACGATAAACAAACAATGGCGACTAAAAGCAAGACCAGTAGGCGAGCCGAGCGCTGAAACTTGGGATTATACCGAGACAGAAATACCGACTATCACCGATGGTCAGCTACTGATTAAGGTTGAATACATCTCTATCGATCCCGCGATGCGTGGTTGGTTGAACGATGCCAAATCTTATATCGCGCCAGTACAAATTGGTGAAGTTATGCGCGCCGGTACTGTGGGTGAAGTGATTGAAAGTAAGCATGAGAAATTTGCAGTAGGTGACTATGTCGCAGGTCACGATGGCGTACAGTCATATGCGGTCAGCGATGGTACTGGTCTGCATAAAGTTGATCCAAGTCTAGCGCCGCTGTCTTACTACTTAGGCGTCCTAGGTATGCCAGGTATGACAGGATATTTCGGTCTCCTAAAAACGGGTCAGCCAAAAGCTGGTGAGACGGTAGTGGTATCAGGAGCTGCTGGTGCCGTTGGTAGCTTGGTCGGTCAGATTGCCAAAATTAAAGGCTGCCGAGTCGTTGGTATCGCGGGCGGCGCTGAGAAATGCAAGTTCTTGGTCGATGAGCTTGGGTTTGATGCGACGATTGATTACAAAAACGAAGATGTGAAAAAAGCACTAAAGAAAACTTGCCCAGACGGCGTCGATGTGTACTTTGACAACGTAGGCGGTGATATCTTAAATGACGTGCTTACTCAGATTAATCTACATGCGCGTATCGTTATTTGCGGAGCTATCAGTCAATATAACAATACTACAGCAGTAAAAGGCCCATCGAACTATCTATCACTATTGGTCAATCGTGCTCGCATGGAAGGCATCGTGGTGTTCGATAATATCAAAGAATACCCAATCGCCATGAAAGAGATCGCTGGCTGGATTCAGTCAGGTGATATGAAAGTAAAAGACCATATCGTTGAAGGTATCGAGACGTTCCCCGATACTTTGATGATGCTCTTTAACGGTGAAAACTTCGGCAAACTAGTACTTAAGGTAGAGGGATAGATCATGACACTGAATACAAATGGAATTGCATCAGATGTAGCTGGCAAACGAATTTTGATCACGGGCGGTGCGTCAGGCATCGGTGCAGCAAGTGCATTACTACTAGCCAGTCGCGGCGCAAAAGTCGTCATTGGTGATATGGCAGAAGAGATGGGCGAAGCGGTTGCTAAACAAGGTCAAGATGCTGGCAACAGTATCGTCTTCAAAAAAGTAGACGTGACAAGCGGTGATGAAGTACGCGCGTTGTTCGACTTTGCAGTAGAAACGCTTGGTGGCCTAGATGTTGTAGTAAACAACGCTGGTATTGACCACAAGCCTTCACCAATGCATGAGCTAAGCGATGATGATTTTGATCGTAATATCGCAGTGAATTTAAAAGGCGTTTGGCACTGTATGCGTGCTGCGGTCAATTGTATGATACCTAATGGCGGTGGTCATGTGATCAACGTGGCATCTATTGCAGGTCTGCGTTCAGCGCCGATGATTTCAGCCTATAGTGCAGCCAAACATGGAGTTATGGGTCTGACCAAATCTGCTGCCCATGAGTATGCTCGTGCCAATATCCGTTTTAACGCGGTATGCCCAAGCTTCATTGATACGCCAATGGTACGCAATACCATGGCAACGATGGATGAGCGTACGCAGCAAGCGACGATTAAGGCCAGTCCACTGCGTCGCCTAGGAAACGTCAGTGAAATCTCTAGTGCAATTGCGTGGCTTGCCAGCGATGAAAGCAGCTTTATGAATGGTCATGCCTTCACCTTAGATGGTGGTATGCTAGCGTAACCGTGATCGTTGAGCGCTCTTTGTTCAGTTTATTAGTGCTCGATAATCGCTGTTATTTTTGACAGCGATTATCTGCGTTTAGTTATCTGATTTTAGATACACGTTTTAGATACATGAATTTAGCGATTAAGAATTATTGAAAATATAAAGTTTATAAAAATATAAGGAACAACGATGAAAGATTTATTTGATTTAACCGGTAAGGTTGCTCTAGTAACTGGTGCGAGCCGTGGTATTGGTGAGTCTATTGCCCGTCTATTGGCATCAAGAGGCGCACATGTGATTGTCTCAAGCCGCAAAATCGATGCTTGCCAAGCAGTCGCAGATAGCATCAAAGCTGACGGTCATAAGGCCAGTGCTTTCGCTTGTCATGTGGGAGATATGGAACAAATTGACGCAATTTTTGAGCATATCAAAAGTGAATTTGGTCAAATTGATATCTTAGTCAATAACGCTGCAGCCAACCCTTACTATGGTCATATCTTAGATACAGATTTAGCCGCCTTTGATAAGACTGTTGAAGTTAACATCCGTGGTTACTTCTTTATGTCGACGGCAGCTGGCAAAATGATGAAAGAGCAGGGCGGCGGTGTCATCTTGAATACCGCATCGGTCAATGGTTTAGTAGCAGGCGATAAGCAAGGCATCTACTCAATCACCAAAGCGGCAGTCATCAGCCTGTCTCTTATACACATCTGACGCTGCCGACGATATGCAGTGTGTAG